>JALVOR010000031.1 GCA_027026295.1 Anaerolineales bacterium
TGTATGCGCAAGTTGCTTGTGATTCTCAACGCGATGGTTCGCTCTATGCAACCCTGGCAGCCCCAACTTTCCTCGCTACAGGCTTGACTTTTATCACGGTTGCTCTGTGCCTCTCTCTGCGTCTATGTAAAATCCGCGTGCCTCCGTGGCTATCCGTGTCCCCCGTGGTCTATTTCCTGCGGCTTTTCTCAGGCCGAACGTCCCCCCATGCGGTACAATTGAGCCGCTATGGATTATCTGGAGACCCTCAACCCCTCGCAGCGGGCGGCGGTGACGGCGCCTTTTGGGCCGGTGCTGGTGCTCGCCGGTCCCGGTTCGGGAAAGACCCGTGTGCTCACTTACCGCATTGCCTACCTCATCGGTGTGCTGGGCATGCGGCCTTTCCATATTATGGCGGTGACGTTCACCAACAAGGCCGCCCGCGAAATGGAAAGCCGCATCGCTGCGGTGCTGGGCAACCAGGCGCGCGGCGTGACCGTGGGTACGTTCCACGCCGTTTGCGCCCGCATTCTGCGGCGGGAAGCCGAGCATTTGCCCTTCGACGCCAACTTTGCCATCGCCGACACCGACGACCAGCGCCGCCTGGTCAAAAGCGTGCTGCAGGAACTCAACCTCGACCCCAAACGCCACAGCCCCAACGCCATGCACGCTGCCATTTCCCGCCTGAAGAACGAGGGTTACTTCCCTGAAGATTTCGAGCCGACTTCCGTGGGGGAAGAACGCGTCCGCCAGATTTTCGATGCCTACCAGAAGCGCCTGCTGGCTTCCAATTTGCTGGATTTCGACGACCTGCTGCTCTGGACGCGTTACCTGCTGCTGCACGTGCCCGCGGCGCGGGAACGCTACGCCCGCCGTTTCCAGCACCTGCTGGTGGACGAATTTCAGGATACCAACATGGTGCAATATGACCTGGTGCGGCTGCTGGGCGGGCATCACCGCAACATTTTCGTGGTGGGCGACGCCGACCAGTCCATCTACCGCTGGCGGGGGGCCGATTACCGCAATGTCAGCCGCTTCGAGAAAGATTTTCCCGACGCCCAGGTGGTGATGTTGGAGCAGAACTACCGTTCCACCCAAACGATTCTGGACGCCGCGATGGCGGTGCTTGCCCCGCTGCAGGGCAAGCACCCCAAGCGCCTTTACACCGACCGCGGCCGCGGCGAGAAAATCGTGGTGCAGCGCACCTACGACGACCGTCAGGAAGCCCGCTATGTGGTGGAAACCATCGCCACCATGATCGCCGGCGGGCAGGCCAGGCCGGGCGATTTTGCCATCATGTACCGCATCAACGCCCAATCCCGTGTGCTGGAAGAGGCTTTCCTGCGGGCGGGGCTGCCTTACCGGCTGGTGGGGGCGCAGCGGTTCTATGGCCGCCGCGAGGTCAAGGATGTGATTGCTTACCTGCGGCTGGCGCACAACCCCGCCGACGAACCCAGCCTGATGCGCGTGGTGGGCGTGCCGCCGCGCGGCATTGGCACCAAAACCCTTGCCACCCTGCGCACCGTGGCGCAGCGCGCCGGCCTTGCGCCGGGCACGCTGCTGCTGCACATGGCCGCCGCACCGGCAGACTACCAGAGCGCCTTTGGCGCACGGGCCTTCAAGGCGCTGCTGCCCTTTGCCCAACAACTGGCGCAGTGGTACGAGGCGTCGCTTTCCACCCCGCCGGTGGCGCTGATGGACATGATTTTGCAGGCCGTGGGCTACAAGGCTTACATCACCGACGACACCGAAGAAGGCGAAGACCGCTGGAACAACGTGGAAGAACTCCGCCGCCTTGCTGCCCGCTACGAGGACGAAGGCTTGGGCGCTTTCCTCGAAGAGGTGGCGCTGGTTTCCGACCAGGACACCCTCAAGGACGACGAAGATTCGCCTATTTTGCTCACCCTGCACGCGGCGAAGGGGCTGGAATTTCGCTATGTGTTCATTGTGGGGCTGGTGGAAGGTGTGCTGCCCCACAGCCGCTCGTGGGAAGACCACGAAGAAATGGCCGAGGAACGCCGCCTGTTTTATGTCGGCATTACCCGCGCCAAAGACCGCCTCTTCCTCACCTACCCCGAAGAGCGCACGTGGTACGGCTACAGCGAACCCACCGAGCCTTCCCGCTTTCTGGACGAAATCCCGCATGAATTGCTCACCGGCAACGACCTGGAGCGGCGCAAAGAGGCAGTTGCCTGGGCCCCCGCACGCTGGGAACCCGAACCGGCGGCAGAAAAGGTGGTGCAGCGCTTCAAAGCAGGTGACCGCATTCGCCACCCCCGCTGGGGCGAGGGCATGATCATCGGCAGTCGCATCCGCGACGGCGCCGAGGTGGTGGATGTGGTGTTCGAGAGCGTAGGGCTGAAACGGCTCGATGCGGCGCTGGCGCGGCTGGAGAAGGTGTAGAGGGGGCTGCTAACCGCCAACTGCTAACTGCCAACTGAAACCTGCAAGCAAAGGAGCAAAGAAAACCTATGACCTCACAGGCTGTTTTCGTCACCGGCGGGGCGGGCTATATTGGCTCCGTGGCTGTGGATGCCCTGCTCCAGGCGGGCTATCAAGTCACCGTGTACGATTCCCTCGTGACCGGCCATCGGCAGGCCATTCCGGCAGGTGCGGAATTCATCCAGGCCGACCTTGCCGACGAGACGGCGCTGCGGCAGGCGCTCGCGGCGCGGGAATACCTTGCCGTATTGCACTTTGCGGCGTTCATTCAGGCGGGCGAGAGCATGCAGCGCCCCGGCATGTATTTCACCAACAATGTCAGCAACAACAGCATTCGGCTCATCGAAACGGCGGTGGAAAGCGGCGTGCGCCGCTTTGTGCTGTCTTCCACCGCAGCGGTGTATGCCCCTCGCGACGAACCCTTAGACGAAGACGCCCCCCTCGGCCCCACCAACGTTTACGGGCAGACCAAGTTGATGATCGAGCAAATTCTGGAATGGTATCGGCTCACCCGCGGCCTGCATTACGCTGCTCTGCGCTATTTCAATGCTGCCGGTGCCATGCCCGGCCGCGGCGAAGCCCACCCCAGCGAATCCCACCTCATCCCCCTGGTGCTGCAAGTGCCCCTCGGCCAGCGCGAGAAAATCTACATCTTCGGCGACGACTACCCCACCCCCGACGGCACCGCCGTGCGCGATTACATCCACATTGCTGATCTGGTGGAAGCCCACCTTTTGGCACTCAAAGCGCTGGCGACCCGTGACAAGTTGATATACAATTTAGGCAACGGGGTGGGCTATTCGGTGCGGGAAGTCATCGAAACCGCTCGCGAGGTTACAGGGCATCCCATTCCGGCAGAAGTGGCGCCGCGGCGCGCCGGCGACCCTTCCCGGCTGGTGGCTTCCTCGGAGCGCATTCGCCGCGAGTTGGAGTGGCAGCCCCGCATTCCCGCTTTGCGCGACATCATCGCCAGCGCCTGGGAATGGCATCGTACACACCCCTATGGTTATGAATCCTGATTCGCTTACCAATGGTACGGAAGGAGGAAGGCATGCGTAAGGTTTTGTTTTTGCTCATTGGCGCGGCAGTGTTGTTGCTGGCGGCCTGTAGTATGGATACCCATACCAAGTTTGACACCACACAATCGGGCACCATGGACATCGTGTGGACGACCACAGCCGAGGAAGCCCAGATGCTGCAATCGCTGGGTTCCGGCACGGTGGAAGATATGTGCAACGAGATGAAAAGCGACCTCGGTTCGGACGGGGAAAACATCACGGTAACTTTTTCCACAGACGACAATGGCAACAATGTTTGTACGCTGAGCGGCGCTTTCGCGAACTTGCAGGAATTGCAGGATATGTATGGTGAGGATATTACGGTCAACCGCCTGGGCGAAGAAGACGGTAAGTTCTATTACGATATCACTTACGCGGCTTCGGATGAGACCAGCGGCATGGGCGATTATGCCTTGACGCTGCATTGGCGGGTGACCATGCCGGGCAAAGTGCTGGAACACAACGGCGATTCCATCGAAGGCAACACGGTAACCTGGACGATCTCGGGGAGCGGCAGCCGGCACCTCACCGCGGTGAGCAAGGTGGGCGGCTTCAACCTGGACGCGAAAATGCTTGGGCTGGTGGCGCTCTGCCTGTGCCTGCCGCTTTTGCTCATCATTGTGGGCGTGATTGTGTGGCTGGTGGTGCGCAAGAAGAAGCGGGCAGAAACCGAAACTTACGCTGCTCCCGCTGCCTCTGGCAACGAACCCCCCACGGATTGGACGGGATAAGGTACAATTGGCATCACTGTCGGGTTCCGATAACCACAACCAGACAGTAGCAACTGGCACGTCGCACAGAATAAAACGCCCTGCTGCCTGCGTTGCATGTGGCAGGGCGTGTCGTGTGCGCTGGTGGCTTCCATCGGCGCACCCCATTTGTCAGTCATCCCAATGAGAGAGTGAGCACCCATGCCGAAGATGCAAATTCCCTGCCCGCGCTGCGGACAACCCGTCGTGGCCGATATCCGCCAGGTATTCGACCTTGCCGAAGACCCCAACGCCAAGCAAACGCTGCTTTCCGGCGCGTTCAACGTCGTGCAGTGCCCCTTCTGCGGCTATCAGGGGCGCGCCGAAGCCCCCATCGTTTATCACGACCCTGAGAAGGAACTGCTGCTGACTTACACGCCGCCTAACACAGGGCGCAGCCGCGACGACCAGGAACGTGCCCTCGGCGCGCTGCTCAACCAGATCATCAACCGCCTGCCTGCAGAAAAGCGCAAGGCGTACCTCTTGCAGCCCCAGACCATGCTCACTTTCCAGGGGCTGGTCGAGCGCATTCTGGAAGCCGACGGCATCACAAAGGAAATGCTCAAAGCCCAGGAAGACCGCGTGCGCCTGATTGAACGGCTGATGATGGCTTCCGGCGACGATGTGCGCAAGACCATTTTGGAGCAGGAAAAGGCGTTGGTGGATGCCGACTTCTTCCTGCTGCTGGAGCGGCTGATTGAAGCGGCGGCCATGGGCGGCGACAAGCGCAGCGCTGAGGCGCTGATGGCGGTGCACAAGGTCGCGGTGGAAAACAGCGAATATGGCAGGCAACTCAAAGCCCAGGGCGAAGCCATCAAGGCGGTGGAAGACACCCTGCGCCGCCTGGGCACCCGCCCTTCGCTGGACGAGGTGGTCGATGCGTTCATCGCTGCCGCGGACGATGACCTGCAACTTCAGGCGCTGGTGGGCACGCTGCGCCCCGTCATGGATTACACTTTTTTTCAGCGGTTGAGCGAGCGCATCGAGGCGGCTTCCGGCGAAGAAAAGGCACGGCTGGAAAACCTGCGCCAGCGGCTGCTGGAACTCGGCCAGCAGGTGGACGAGGTGCTGGAAAAGGAAATGCAAGCCCGCCGCGAGGCGGTGGAAAAAGTGCTTGCAGCCGAGGATGTCGAGAAAGCCATCCAGGAAGTTGCCCCCTACGTGGACGAGGTTTTCCTCGGTTTGCTGGAACAGGCATTGCAGGAAGCCCGCCAGCAGGGCGACCTGGAACGCGGCGCCCGCATCAACCGGGTGCTGGAAGTGCTGGACAAGTTGCTCGCCCCGCCGCCCGAAGTGGCGCTCATTCAGCAATTGCTCGACGCCCCCGACGCCGACGCCCGCCAGAAGTTGCTGGAAGAGAACCGCAAACTGGTCAACGAAATGCTCTTGCAGCAGATGGCCGCGCTGGTAGGGCAGTTGCAGCAGCAGGGCGCGCCGCGCGAAACCGTGCAGAAGGCTTACGAGGCGTATCAGCAAGTGCAGCGTTTCTACATGGCGCACTCGGTGAAATTGTCCCTGTAATTGCCGGAAAACGGCGGCAAAGGCGAAAGCCCCCGCCTTGCCTGGCAGTGCAGCCCTTCTAACAAAATTCCTATTTTGTGTTTGTGTTTTTCTAATACACCCCTGCTACGCTATGGACAGGTTGAAACCCTTACATGCAGGAGGTGAATCATGATCACGAGCCGTGTTGATCCCTTCCGCCGGATGGAGCGTTTGCTGGATGCCTTGATGGAAAGCGGTGCACCCGTGAGCGATACGCGCCAGCGCGGTGTGCGGGTGCCTCTGAACGTTACTGCGAAGGACGATGCTTTCATCATCACTGCCTGGGTGCCCGGCCTGGATGCCAGCGACCTGCGCATCGAAGCGCTGGATGACACCGTCGTGCTGGAAGGCGAATTCAAGGCGCCGGAAGCCGAAGGTCTGCTGTTGCAGGAAATCCCGGTAGGCCCCTTCAAGCGGGTGATCACCCTGCCCGCCCCGCTGGAATCCGGCGCTGCGGAAGCCGAACTGGTGAACGGCGTATTGACGTTGCGCCTGCCGAAGGCTGAGGCCGCCCGTCCGAAGGAAATCAAGGTCGTGGCCAAGAAGAAGTAGCGATTTGTTACCTTTTGCTCGCATTTCGTCCTTGCACAACCGCCCTGTTGTCTCGAAGGCAGCAGGGCGGTTGTCGTTAAAAGAGGATTTCGGAACCCTGCGTTCGAAAACGGTTTACTGACGCGGTAGGCTTTGTCATTTCCGCACGGCGCTCTTTTGAAATTCTAAAAGCCCCTTGTGGATTTATCAAAAATAATGTAAAATGAACGAAGAAAACAAAAAGGAGTTTGCCATGGCGAAGCAGTTTTCGGTGAAAGACGGGCGTAAGTGGGTTGCGCCTTTTGCGCTGATCTATAGCGGGCAGATTTTCTCGATGCTGGGCAGCATGTTGGTGCAGTTTGCTCTCATCTGGTATCTCACCGTGCAAACCGGGTCGGCTACCGTGCTGGCGCTGGCTTCCATGGCGGGGATGCTGCCCCAGGTGGTGTTAGGCCCCTTTGTGGGCACTTTCGTCGACCGCTGGAACCGTCGCCTGACGATGATGATAGCCGATGGCGTGGTGGCTGCCGCGACGTTGGTGCTGGCGGCTGTTTTTGCCTGGGGGCATGTGCAGGTGTGGCATATTTACACCGTGTTGTTCGTGCGCTCCCTCGCGGGCGCTTTCCAGGGCAATGCGATGACGGCTTCCACCTCGCTGATGGTGCCGGTGGAACACCTTACCCGCTTGCAGGGCATCAACCAGATGCTCAACGGCGGGCTGAACATCGTGGCTGCGCCTTTGGGCGCTCTCCTGCTGGGCCTGTTGCCCATTCAGGGCATTTTGTTGATCGATATCAGCACGGCCTTTTTGGCGATTGCCCCGCTGGCATTTGTGGATGTGCCTCAGCCGGAACCCGCCGCGGATGGGCGGCGGCGGGATTTTTGGCAGGATTTCCTCGTGGGGCTGAAATATGTGCTGGCGTGGCCGGGTTTGCTCATTCTGGTCGGGCTGGCGGTGATGATCAACTTCCTGCTTTCCCCCGCGTTTTCGTTACTGCCTTTGCTGGTAAAAGCCCATTTTGGTGGTGAGGCAATGCAACTGGGGATGCTGGATTCCACCGTTG
>JALVOR010000032.1 GCA_027026295.1 Anaerolineales bacterium
AGCAAACTGGGCCACCTTGTCGTCTTCCCAGCCCTCTTTCTCGCGGCTTTCCGGCCACGCCGCCACGATGAGGGCTTCCGGCCAGCCGCCTGCAGGGGTAAAGTGGGGGTTGTCTGCGCCAAAGCGCGCCTGCACCGCGGCTTTGAGATGCCCCCACAGGGCTTCGGTCACGAAAGGCGTGTAGGGGTGCAGCAGCCGCAGGATGACATCCAGCACCTTGACCAGCGTTTGAGCGGTGTAAAAGGCGCGGTCGCCGCCCTCGGCAAGTTGAATTTTGGCAACTTCCAGATACCAGTCGGCAAATTCACTCCAGAAGAAATCGTAAATCTGCCGCCCGGCTTCACCGAACTGGTAAGCATCGAACAGGCGGTTGACCCGCCGCACCAGATCCTGCAGGCGCGCCCACACCCATGAATCGGCCAACGTCCAGTCGGCTTCGGCTTCGGGGGCGTCGGGGGCTTTCTCCAACGCGCCAATCACGAAGCGCCCGGCGTTCCACACCTTGTTGGCAAAGTTGCGGTTGGCTTCCACCTTTTTCAGGCTGAGGTTCATGTCATTGCCCGGGCTGGAACCCACCAGCAGGGTAAAGCGCAGCGCGTCGGTACCCAGTTCGTCCATCACCACTAAGGGGTCAATGACGTTCCCTTTGGTCTTGGACATTTTCTGGCCGTGCTCATCGCGCACCAGCCCATGCAGATAAACCGTGTGGAAGGGCGGCTTGTCGGTGAATTCCAGTCCCATCATGATCATGCGGGCAACCCAGAAGAAGAGGATGTCGTAGCCGGTTTCCATCACGCTGGTAGGGTAGAAGTAGCGGTAATCGGGCGTGCCTTCGGGCCAGCCCAAAGTGGAAAACGGCCACAGCCCCGAAGAGAACCAGGTATCCAGCACGTCGGGGTCCTGGGTGAGTTCCACGGGGTGGCCGTAGTGGGCTTCGGCCTGCGCGCGGGCTTCCTGCTCATCGTGGGCGACGAACACCTCGCCGTCGGGGCCGTACCAGGCCGGGATGCGGTGGCCCCACCAGAGTTGGCGGCTGATGCACCAGTCGCGGATGTTTTCCAGCCAGTGGAAATACACTTTCTCGAAGCGCTCGGGGATGATGCGAATTTCGCCTTCGCGCACGGCTTTCAGCCCGGCTTCGGCGAGGGGCTGGATTTTGACAAACCATTGGGTGGAAATCATCGGCTCGATGAGGGTGCCGCCGCGCTGGGAAACCGGCACTTGATGGACGTGATCTTCCTCTTTGAGCACCAGCCCCGCGGCGCGCATATCTTCCCACAGTTTCTCGCGGGCTTCGAAGCGGTCGAGCCCCTCGTAAGGGCCGCCGTGCTCGTTGATGCGGGCGTCTTCGGTGAAGATGTTGATGATGGGCAGGTTGTGGCGCTGGCCGATCTCATAGTCGTTGGGGTCGTGGCCGGGGGTGATTTTGAGCGCGCCGGTGCCGAATTCGGGGTCCACATAGTCGTCGGCAATCACGGGAATGCGGCGGCCCAACACGGGCACCACAACCTCTTTGCCCACAAAGGCTTTATAGCGCGCGTCATCGGGGTGAACGGCCACCGCGGTGTCGCCCAAAATGGTCTCGGGGCGGGTGGTCGCCACGGGAATGTAGCCGCTGCCGTCGGCCAGCGTGTATTTGAAGTAGTAGAGTTTGCCCTGCTGCTCGCGATATTCCACCTCAAGGTCGGAGACCGCGGTTTTCAGCACCGGGTCCCAGTTGATGAGGCGCGGGCCGCGGTAAATCAGCCCTTTCTTCCAGAGGCGCACGAAGGCTTCCCGCACGGCGCGCGAGAGGCCAGGGTCGAGGGTGAACCGCTCTCGCGACCAGTCACACGACGCGCCGAGACGGCGAATCTGACCCACGATGCGGTCGTGATAGCGTTCCTTCCAGGCCCACGCGTGCTTGAGGAAGCCTTCCCGCCCCAGAGCCTTGCGGTCGATGCCTTTGGCGGCGAGGTCGCGTTCCACCATCAGTTGGGTAGCAATGCCTGCATGGTCGGTGCCGGGCAGCCAGAGGGTCGGTTCGCCCTTCATGCGGTGGTAGCGGGTCATCAGGTCTTCGAGGGAAACGAACATCGCGTGGCCAAGGTGCAGTTCACCGGTGACGTTGGGCGGCGGCATGGAAATCACGAAAGGCCGCCGGTGCGGGTCGTGGCCGGGCATGTTGGGGTCATTGGTAGGGGCAAAATAGCCCCGACTTTCCCAGCGTTCGTAAATTTCACCTTCCAGTTCACGGAAGTTGAAGGTGGGAGGAAGTTCGTAGGCGCTCATGGTAGCCTCCAGAGGAAAGTGTGCCGGTGTCAGGTGTTCTGGTGTCAAGTGAAGATATGCTCGGTGAATGATGATGGCGATTAGCGATTGGCAATTAGCGGTTGGCAGTTGGCGG
>JALVOR010000033.1 GCA_027026295.1 Anaerolineales bacterium
GTTTGTTCCAGGGGAGGGAAACCAGCCAGTCCAGGTAAGTGCGGATGACGCCGTATTCGGCGGCGGCGGTGGGCAGGCGCGAGAGCCGCTCCAGTTCTCGCAGCGCCTGTTTTTTGGCCTCTTCGGGCATGCCGGCTTCTTCAATTCTTTGCCGGAAATCCTTGACGTCGGCGGCCTGTTCGTCGTCTTCCCCGAGTTCCCGCTTGATGGCCTTCATCTGCTCGCGCAGGAAGTATTCCCGCTGCATCTTTTCGATTTCGGAACGGGCCTCGTTTTGAATTTTCTGGCCGAGTTCCAGCACTTCCACCTCGCGGGTGAGGATGGCGAGGAGTTTGTGCAGTTTGGCCCCCACGGAGTCCAGTTCCAGAATTTCCTGGGCGTCTTCCAGGCTCATGCGCTGGAAGTTGGCGATGGTGTAGGCCAGTTGCAGCGGGTCTTCAAGGGCGAGCACCGAAGCCACCAGTTCTTTGGGAATGGAAGCCACGATTTCCGCGATGGCCTGGAATTTTTCGCGGACGCTGCGGGCGAGGGCTTCGGTTTCCAGCGAGTCGTCGGTGGTTTCGGGGATGACCTGGACGCGGGCGACGAAGTAGGGCTCGGTTTGGGTGTATTCCAGCACGCGGATGCGCTGCTGCCCCTGCACCAGCAGGCGCACGGTGCCATCGGGCGCGCGAAACAGCCGGTGGATGGTCGCCACGGTGCCGATTTCGTACAGGTCTTCGGGGGAGGGTTCTTCCAGTTCGGGCTTTTTGGAAGCCACCAGCCCCAGGCGGCGGTCTTTGGCGAGGACGTCATCCACCAGGCGGATGGAGCGGGGGAGCCCTACGGTGAGCGGCGTACCGGTTTGGGGGTAGACCACAGCGCCGCGCAGGGGAAGTATGGGGATTTCGAAGGTGTCGGGGGTTTGCGGGGCGGGTTCTGGCGGCGAACTTTCGCCGTCTTCAGCGGTGTCCTTGGCGTTGTTGAGCATGCGGTGCAAAAAAGGCATCACGGCCTCTTGCCAGGCCGCGTCCTCTTCCAGCCAGTTCAGGATATCTTCCCAACCCATGTGCCAACGCGATGCAGGCATCAAAGTGTTCTCCTTAGTGAATGGGTTTTTGGGTACGAGGTGTCATGGATGCGATGCCGTCGGGTGCTACGGAAGGCGTTGAATGGGCACGGTGCGGCGGGCGTGCTTGGGCAGGTAAATGCGCAGGAAGCCGTCACGGTATTCTGCTTTGATGTGGTCGGCGTCAATGGAAGCAGGCAGGGGAAGGACGACCTGGAAGTGCCCGAAGGGGATTTCCAGGCGGTGGTATGCCGTGCCGAAGTCGGGGTCGTCGCGGTGGCCGCTGATGAGCAGGGTTTGTCCTTCTATTTTCAGTTGGAAATCATCGGGGGTCATGCCTGCGATTTCGACCCTCACCACCACAGAGGTTTCGTTTTCGAAAACGTCGGTCGGTGGCCGCCATGTGCTTCTGCGGTGTTCCCAGTGGATGTCGAGCACCCACACGCCCTGGGGGTCGTCACTTTCGGTTGGCACCGCGCTCAAAAGCGAGAGCATAGCACACCTTCCTTTGGGCTTGCAATTACGGACGACGGTACAGCGCCCCCGACAGGATTCGAACCTGCAACCAACGGCTTAGAAGGCCGCTGCTCTGTCCCTTGAGCTACGGGGGCGAAACGGGGGTTTATTTGTTTTCCACCGGGCGAATGCCGAGGTAGTCTTTCCTGCCGGTGAGGGTGCGCAAAATGGTGTGGGGTTGCACGGGGCGGGGGAGTTTGTTGGCGATTTCCACGGCGGTCATGGGGCGGTTGCCGTTGGCAATCAGCACCCGGAAGACCGTATCCACCAGCGGCAGGTGGGCTTGCAGGAAGCCGGGTTGGTGGGCGCAGTGGGTCATCAGCACATACTGCATGCCGTCCACTTGCCTGATTTCGGCGGTTTTGGGGCTTACCCAATCAACCTTTGTGGTGTTTTCCCAGTCGGTGAACTGGGCCTGGTGTTCTTCGCAGAGCATGCGGTGGACGTAGAAGCGCCAGTCGCGGGAATGCGACTGCCACCAATCGAAGTCAATGTGGAAGGGGGTTTCCAGGGTTGGTCGAACCAGACTGCGGCGTTTTCCCTGTGGCATACGCGCTTTCTCCAGAGGTTAGATGGCGGATTCGTCGAGGCGGAAGTAAAGATCACCGACGTGGATGAACCACGGGCGGGAGGCAAGCAAGGCAAAGATGGGGCCTGGCGGGCAGCGGCGCACGGTGTTGATGGCGGCGTAAATGCTGGCGGCATGCACGTGTCCCTGCGGTGTCAGTTTTGCCAGTTCCCGCAGCATGGAAACCACCAAGGTTTCCAGCGGGGTGCGGTTGCGGGCGATTTGCTGCCCGGCGTCGTCTAACGATTCGGGGTCGGGCACGGCAATCACCATGCGCTCGTCGAATTCTGCCGTCACAATTTGCTTCAGCATGGCGAACACGGGCTGCCCATCGCTGCCCACGAGCACGCTGCGCACCCAATCGCGCTGCGGACGGTGGGTGTGGGCGCGGATGAGCACTTCGCCGGGCTTTTTGCCGGGGGCAAGGGTGATCAGGCTGCCCGGAATCAGCCCCTTGTCCTTGTACCAATCGGCGAGGCCATAGACATATTTGCCGTGCCGCACTACCCAGCCGGGGAAGGTTTTGCCCGTTTGGGCATCTACCCACGTAAAGCGCACGCGCGGCGCTTCGTAGGCAGTGGGGAAGAGGGTGCCGGTTTTGACGCTCAGCGGCAGTGTGCCCGCCCGCCAGTGCGGGTAAATCAGGGTGAGTTCGATTTTGGTGGTGTCAACAGGCGCTTCGGCTTCGGGTGAAAGTTCGTCGCCCAACGCGGCTTCGGCAGCGAGCATGTCGTCTGTGAGGGCGGCGCGGTCGTAATCCAGTGCCTTGTGGCGCAGGAAGGGTGGCGTCTGTTTTACCCATTCCGGCTCGAGGCGGTGGAGATACCACAGCACTTCCCCGGCGGGGCCAACCTCGTCGAAGCGTTCGTCCTCTTGCAGGGCGTAATCCAGCGAGAATTCGGCGAGTTTGGGGCTGTCGGCTGGGAGGTCGATTTGTTTCATGATTTCTGCCGTGGGCAGCGGGCCACCTTCTGCCATATCGAGCACGGCTTCGGCGAGGTTAAGGTGCCCAATGTTGACTTCCATCAGCAGCGCCCGCGGGAACCATTTGCCTGCAATGCGCACAAAGTCCTCATTTTCGGCAAGGGCTTTGGCAATTTTCTGGGCAATTTGTGCGCCGTAGGTGGCAAACACCGCCGTCGGGTTGTGGAGTGGGTCGTCGGCGTCGAGTTTGGGCGGTTCGTTGAGGGGGTGGTCTTCCAGCCCTGCGGCGAATTCCCGCTCGCTGCCGTTGGGAAAGCGTACCCTGATGACGTCAAAGGGTGGCATGGTGGGGTTGTGCGCCGGGCGCACGCCAATGACTTCGCCATGCACCCAGTCCAAAGCCGGGAAGGCCAGTTGTTGCCCTTCTTGGTAATGCTCTTTGGGCAGGTAAATGTTGGCTTCCCCACTGCGCTGGTGTTCCAGTTTTTGCTGCTCTTGTTCCAGCCGGATGATGACCAGTGCCTGGGCGAGTTCTTCCGGCGTAAGAGGCGTTTCGGTTTCCAGCAGGTGGTTGTAGAGGGCTTCGATGTCCTCGTCGGTGATGTTCAGGTCTTCCCAGTAGGTTTCACGAATCATTGTGTGCCTCGCTTAACAGTTGTCGTCTTTTCTATTATACTCTATCCCGTTCTTTCATATTTTGCAATGCCGGATGTAACGGTTCAGCCCTGCGGAAATAGGCCACGGATGACATGGGTAATGACGGATGCCCGCGGATTTTTTAACGCCGAGGCCGCCAAGAAGGGATAACACATTGACGAAGTAACGCTTCACGAATTGCCTTAATTTCGTGTTTTCTGCAGCGTTTCTGTGCCTTCTGTGGTTTTCAATTTGCGGAATCCCTGCGGTTTCTCTTTGACGCTGAACAGTTACTGCCGGATAAGGAGGCTTTCATGGAACAGCGTTGGGTTTCGGTACTGAAGACTTACAATCGGGCTGAGGCCGACATTTTAGCGGGCTTGCTGGAAGCCCAGGGTGTGCCTGCGCGGGTGATGCAGGAACCCGCCGCTCGCGCCATCGGGTTGCAAGTAGGGCCTTTTGGGGCAATTGAGATTTTGGTGCCGGAAGACCGGCAAGGGGAAGGCGAGGCTGTGGTGAGCGCGTTTTTCAACGGTGATTTTGCCCTGGACGCGTAGCATGGCTTACGGGAAAGCCCGTTGCAGCCATTCCATTGGGTCAACGGGCACGTTGCCGACCCAGATTTCCCAGTGAAGGTGAGGGCCGGTGACGCGCCCGGTGCGCCCGACTTTGCCGATCAGGTCGCCGGTATGCACGGTTTGGCCGGTTTGCACCAGAATTTCCGATTGGTGGCAATAGGTGGTGTAAACACCCCAACCGTGGTCGATGATGGTGACGTTGCCGTGAATCTCGGTTGTTCCGGTAAACACGACTTTGCCGTCGGCGGGGGCATAGATGGGGGTGCCAACCTTGCCGCAGAAATCCAGCCCGGTGTGGTACCAGAAGAAGACGTCGTTGTAATTGCGCCGTGTGCCGAAGTAAGAGGGGTGGCAGTCATCTAACGGCGGCGCTTCGGGGGCTTTGAAAATGCCGTTCCAGTAGCGCGTGGCGGTGGCCGGCGCGGTGAGTTCGGTAAATTTTTCGTTTTCCTGTTTGTTGCGTTCGGGGTCGAGCAGGCTGGCGGGCACCACGAGGCGCTCGTAGGCGTAGTTGCCCGCCACCACGGGTATGGCTTGCTGGAAGGCGAAAGTTTGCCCGTTTGTGAAGGAAGCCTGCACTTCCAGCGGGCGCAGGCCGGTTTCCGCCAATGCATATACACCCTGCAGCGCCACCCATTCCTGCCCGTGGAAGGGGAAGAAATGGAGCGCGCGTTTCCCAAATGCGCCGCTGACCTGCTCGAGATCGGGCGCGGCGAAGCGAACCTCGTTGGTGCGCCCCTGCACCCACGCGGCGGGCTGGATGGCAACATCGAAATTGCTGGGCAAGGCGAGGGCGGAATTTCCCTTGTCGGTGGTGCCGGGCAGCGCCAGCACGTCGCCGGGCAGGGCTGCCCATGTGCCGGGTAAACCGTTGGCGAGGGTCAGCGCCCACGGGCTTTGCCCCTCGGCAAGGCCGAGCGCCATCAGCGAGCCGGCGGCAAGCACGCGCCGCGACGGGGGTGTTTGCGCGGTTTGTGCGGGGAGGATAAAGGCCTTGCCCACGAAAAGTTGGTAGGGGGAAACGATGTGGTTGAGGCGTGCCAGGTCCTCTGTCGGGATGTGGTAAGCGCGGCTCAGGGCGGTCAGGCTTTCCCCGAAGGCAATGGGGCGGGCGGTCATTTCACCGTGGAAGCCTTCCAGCCCCGGCAGCACCAGTTTTTGCCCCACCTGCAGGTTGCCGTAATTGGTGATGCCGTTGGCTGTTGCCAAGGTCTGAATGTCAATGCCGAACTGGTAGGCAATGCCTGAAAGGGTGTCGCCGGGCTGGACGACGTAATAGGGTGGGTTTTCCTCGGCGCGAGCGGGCTGCGGCGCGAGGAAAGCCCATACCAGAAGGGCAAGCAAGGGCAGTGTGCGCAATTCAGGTTTCATGCCATTTGATGTGGTCGCCGATGGCAAATTCGGGCAGCCTGTTAGCATGGAGTTCCAGCACGTATTGTGCCGGTGCTTTGGGGACGAGGAAATCCACCCACGGGCGCGCCCGCCGCGCGTCGACCACCACGCCGCGGGAATCCAGCCAAATCACGGCAATGGGGAAGCGCATGAAGAGCATATGGATGGCGGTGTCTGCTCGCCCTGCTTTCGGCCAGCGGAAGAGCAAACCCTCGTTGGATGCCAGTTCGCGCCTGCCCATCAACCCCAACAGGCGGCAGCGGAAGGTCTCGCAGGGCTGCACTACCAGCGGGGAGGCTAACGGGCGGGTGCGGTTGTGCACTTTCAGGGGTTTTGGGGGGCTGGACATACGGGCAAATTATACCATTGGGAAGGCAGCCGCCCGACGGCGGCGCGTCGGGCGGTGGAGGTAAAGCATATGGTCTTGGAGGAGGCTATTCGTCTTCAGAAGCGGCGGTGCTTTTTTCCGCTGACAGGGTTTCTTCTTCGGTGCCCTCGCTGTTGTTTTTCTTCGCGAGGATATTTTCCACGCTGTTGAGGAGTTCTTTGGGGGAGAAAGGCTTGGTGATGTAGTCGTCCACGCCGACGATGTACAGCCCCAAGACGCGATCAATGCGTTGCGCTTTGGCGGTCACGATGATGACGGGAATATCGCGCGTGCGTTCGCTGGCTTTGAGGCGCTGGTAAACCTCCCACCCGTCCATGCCGGGCATCATCAGGTCGAGCAAAATGAGATCAACGGGTTCCTCTTCGAGAATTTCCAGCCCCGTAGGGCCGTTTTCCGCGCCCAGCGTCTCATATCCTGCTCGCGAGAGAATCAGGCGGATAAGTTCCACCATTTCCGGTTCATCTTCGATGCATAAAATCCGTGTGCCCATGCCACCCCTCATTATACGCGACACCCCGACTTGGCCGTCGGGGTGCGATGGAATAGGATAGAGGGTGGCTGATGGGACTTGAACCCACAACAACCTGATCCACAGTCAGGCGCTCTGCCACTTGAGCTACAGCCACCACGCCAAGCGGCTGAATTTTACCATAGCAGGCGCGAGGGTGGGAAGGGTAACGCGTGGGCTTTCAGAGCAAACGTGCCCAAAAGTTGTCATAATTCTTGTTTCTATTTCAAGGTGAAAGGCAATGTGGCAACAATGGGCATGATATACCATTGGACTTTTGACAAAATAGGTGGAACTGTGTCAATCTATGGGTATGGACAACACTCACGATTTAACACAGTTCCGGCGACAAGTGTACCAGAACTTTAACAAACGAGCCGATGCGTTGATGGACCTGCTGGATGCCCTGTGCAGCAACCACAATGCCCGCCATGTGGTCGAGCTCAGTCTGGAACCAGCCTTTCGGCGTCATTACACCGCCCTTTTCCAGGCCATTGGGGAATATCTCCCTCAGCCTGGGGAACTGGCCCATCTGGTTGCGGAGCATCTTCCTGCTCCCAAGATGCGTGCCTTCTGGCTCATTGGCGTGGATGTGACCTCGCAGCCGCGGGAATATGCCTCTACGCTGGACGACCGCACCTTCGTATACAAGCCAGGGGTGATTCAGGGCAACAAGCCGGTGACCATCGGGCATCAATATTCCACGGTGGCTCTGTTGCCGGAGAAGGATACTGATACACCTGTGCCCTGGGTAGTGCCGCTTTCCTGTGAACGAGTGCCCTCTGAAAAGCGCAAGTTTGCGG
>JALVOR010000034.1 GCA_027026295.1 Anaerolineales bacterium
CCGCGCAGTTCGCGCAAGATGCGCTCGCGCTCGGCCTGGGCGGTTTCCAGCGCCTCTTCGCGAATCTTGGCGGCTTCGGCTTCGGCCTGGGCCTTCACCTCGCGCCCCACAGCCTCGGCGCGCTCGCTGGCTTCCCGCACAACCTGGGTGGCTTTGGCGCGGGCTTCCGCCAAAATCTTCTCGGCTTCCTTCTCGGCGTTGGCGCGCGCCTCGGCGGCCACGCGGGCGTCTTCCAGACCCTTGGCAATGATTTGCCGCCGCCGCTCCAGCATCTCCATAATGGGTGGGTAAGCCCATTTCTTGAGCACCCAGAACATCACACCAAAGTTGACGATCTGGACGATCAAGTAACCCAATGAAATGCCCAAATTATTCAAGGCTTCCAAAGCAGACCTCCTTCAGGCCAAGGGGGAACGAATTACTTGATCACGAAGAGGATCAACAGGGCTACCACCAGGCAGTAAATAGCGACTGCTTCGGCGAAAGCGATACCGAGGATCATGTTGGTCTGAATTTGGCCCGACACGTCGGGGTTGCGGGCAATGCCCTGCACCGCGCCCTGCGCCGAAAGACCAATGCCAATACCGCCGCCCAAGGCGCCAATCATCGCCAGGCCAGCACCAATCAGTTTTGCAGCAGTAATTATGCTCTGAGCATCCATCGTTATTCTCGACCTCCGTTTTTCAAAAGAGTTTCAAAATGTGTGAACTTTATTTACGATGGCGATAACACCATCCGGTTTATTGCCGAAATTATGCGTGTGCTTCTTCATGCTGCTCGCCGCCGTGAGGATGGGTAGCCAGCGCCATGAACATCAGCGTCAGCATACCAAACACCAGCGCCTGCACGATGCCCACGAAGGCTTCCAGCAGCAACACAAGGGACTGCACCAAAATGGGCACCAAGTAGCCCAACACGAACAGCATCACCGAGCCTGCGAAGATGTTACCGAACAACCGGAAAGAGAACGAAATCACCTTTGCCAGTTCGGAGATGATCTCCAGCAGGCTGACGAAGAAATCGATCACGCCCATCCACCACGGCTTGGTGGTGAAGATAGCCTTGATGTTGAAGAATTTGCCGAAATAGGGCAGCCCCAGGGCGCGCACGCCAATCACCTGGGTCATGAACACGGAAACCAGCGCCAAGGCAATGGTGAAGTTCAGGTCGGTGGAAGCCACACGCACCCACGGCACAACCTGGTATTCGCCGTGCCCCGCCATCAGGAAAATACCCTTGGCCGCATGGCCGGCTTCTTCAGCTTTGTGCAGCCAGCCGATGCTGTCCACGCCGGGGATGAGTTCCGTCCAGTTGGCAATGAGCACAACCAGGAAGAACGTGGCAAAATAGGGGAAGATGGTCTTCGTCCACTTGCCCGCCGTGGTTTCCGTCAGGTTGTAAATGGCTTCCAGCAGCGCCTCGAACACGCCGCTGATACCGCTGGGCACCAAATCGCCGCTGCGGACGGCCTTCTGCACCGCATAGACCAGCCCCAAAAGCACCACATCAATCAACAAAGTCGCCGCCAGCGTGTTGGTGAGGTAAATATCGCCAAACAGCGGTGGCAGGTGCAGCAAGGGGTGGGCGGTCAGTTTTTCGGCGGGCAACTGCACATGGGGCATCACGGGCGGGAAAAAGTGCCACCCCAACCCGCTCAGCACGGCGGCTGTCAGCAGTGGCAGCCCGAATTCCTTCAGTTTACCGCCTTTTTTCCCTGCTTCCTTTGTGGAGTCAGCCATAGACGTTCTACCTCCAAAGTTGCTTGTGCCGCCCCAAAGGGGGCGCTGTTTCTAATCCTGTTGGCTTTCTGCTGGCGGCGGGGGCGGCACCCCTCGCGCAGCCCGACGCACCACCACATACATCACCGCAGTCGTGACCGGGATACTGCCAACCAGCAATCCAATTGTCCACAACGGCCCATTGCCAAAATGCTTTCCCAGCCAAAAGCCCAAAGCCAGCGTCACGCCGACGATCAGGACGGTCAACAAGCCCACCAGCACCATGGTGCGCGCCAGCAACCTGCTAAAAGCGCGCTGACGCTTGGCAACCGCATCTGGCTGGTTTCCCTCGTAATTCATAGCGGGCGCATTGTATCATACTGGCAAAGCAGCCGTCAACCCAACAACAAACGCCGATACAAAAACAGCCAGCGGAAGGGGTTTCTCCGCTGGCTGTCGAACTTCATTTCAGGCTAAAAGAGCACCGCAGCGGCTTGCTGCGCCCAGGTGAACCAGGGAGCGAAAGCAATGCCGACCAGAAGCACGGCGGCAGCCAACACCGTCAACCCCACCGTGTAGGAGGCGCTCACGGCAATCTTGCCTTCCGCCTTGGGCGGGTCGAAATAGGCCACCTTGAGCACCACGATGTAATAGCACATGGC
>JALVOR010000035.1 GCA_027026295.1 Anaerolineales bacterium
TACCCGCAGGGATGTAACCCCCTTTGTCCGTGTCGGAGCCGTTAAAGCCCTCGAAAAGGCTAAAAGTTTCGGTATTAAAAAAGCCTTTCTAAAGTTGAAAAGTCCCTCCTGCGGCGGCACCCGTGGGTGTTTTCAGGCGCGGTTGCTAAAGTCAAGGGGAACCCGGCAGCGGGCGACACGGTGGTGATTGCCGACAACAACGGGCGTTTCCTCGCCTGGGCGGCCTACAGCCCCGCCTCGCGCATCCGCGCCCGCGTGTGGTCGTGGAAAGAAAGCGACCTCATCGGTCTCACCTTCCTGCGGGGCCGGGTGCGCGCCGCGGTTGCCCGTCGCGCCCCGTGGGTGAGCGCGAACACCGACGCCTGCAGGCTGGTGTTTGCCGAAGCCGACGGCGTGCCCGGCGTGGTGGCCGACCGCTATGGCGACACCGTGGTAGTGCAGTTCCTCAGCGCGGGGGCGGAAGCCTGGCGCGAGGCGATTGCCGACGCCCTGCTGGAAATCAGCGGTGCGGTGCGGCTTTACGAGCGTTCCGACGCCGAAGTGCGCCGCCTGGAGGGGCTGCCACCGCGGGTGGGCGCGCTGCGCGGCGATGAACCGCCCGAGCGCCTTCGTATAGCCGAGAACGGCTTGGCGTTTTGGGTGGATGTGCGCCGCGGGCACAAGACCGGCTTTTACCTTGACCAGCGGGAAAACCGCGTCTGGGTGGGCGCGCACGCCGCTGGCAGGCGGGTGCTGAATGCCTTTGCCTACACCGGCGGCTTTGCGGTCTATGCCCTCGCGGGCGGGGCTGCCGAGGTAGTTTCGGTAGATACCTCCGCCGAGGCCCTCGCGCTGGCGCAGGAAAACATTGCCCTCAACGGCCTGCCCGCGGCAAAGGCAGCCTTCGTGCAGGATGACGTCTTCCACCTGCTGCGCAAGTACCATTCCGAAGGGCAAAAGTTCGACATGGTCATCCTTGACCCGCCGAAATTTGCCCCCACCGCGGCGCAGGTGAAGCGGGCGGCGCGCGGCTACAAGGACATCAACCGCCTCGCCTTCCACCTGCTGCCCCCTGGCGGCCTCCTGGTGACGTTTTCCTGCTCCGGCGGGCTGGATGCTGCCCTCTTCCAAAAAATCGTGGCCGACGCCGCGGTGGATGCCGGTGTGGAAGCCCGCATCGTTGCCCGCCTCGCGCAGGGCCCCGACCACCCCGTGGCGCTCAATTACCCCGAAAGCGCTTATTTGAAAGGCTTGGTGGTGGAAGTGGGTAATTCGTGAACTGTTCACCCGACAGGAAAGAGACCACGGATAGCCACGGATGAGCGCGGATTTTTAACCGCTCCACGAACTGCCTTTCTGTGTTTTCCGTGGCATCTCTGTGCTTTCTGTGGTTTTCAGCCAGGTGTATCATGGCCTCTGAAGCCGGATTCCGAGAGCGCGAGCATACTGCTGATTGGGCGCTGGAAGTCTGGGCGCCCGACTTCCCCGAACTGCTGCGGCAGGCGGCGCGCGGGCTGGAAGCCCTCAGCGGCGTGGCGGTGGACGAAGCCGCCCCGCCGGAGCGCCAGGCAGTCGCCATCCCTGCTGAAGACCCCGAAACCGCCCTGGTAGAATTCCTGAACGAACTGCTCTTCCTGCGCGATACCCGCGGGCGCTGGTTTCGCCCTGAGCGCCTGACCTGGGACGGCCAGGCCGTGCGGGGCACGCTGGTGGGTTTCCCCCTGCGGCGCGTGGCGAAAGAGGTCAAGGCCGCCACCTACCACAACCTGCAAGCCCGCCGCACGCCCGCCGGCTGGCAGGCGGTTGTGGTTGTGGACGTGTAACGACTTTACGCCGTCACGGTTTCGAAAGCCACTTTGAGTTGTTTGGCTTCCACACGGGCAAAATTGAGTTTCTCAAAGCCGATGACTTCGCCTGCTTTGTTCTTCATCAGTACGATGCCGTCGCCCGTTTCTTCGCACACATATTCATCCTGCGGGTTGCCAAACCACACCGTGAGGGTATTGCCTTCCTGGTCGAAAAACACCTTTACCTCGGCCATATGCGTTTGCCTTTCATGCTGCCACCGTACCTTGTTACCCGTCTTGACTTTAGCACAGGACTGCCTACCCGACGAAACGACTATCTGACTATCCAACTACCCGACCATGATTCACAAACATGACCTCCGTCGCCTCGACGACTATACCTGGGAAATCCCCACTACCTTTCACAAAAAGATGAAGGTGCCGGTGCGGCTGTTCGTCGGCGAGCGCCTGCTGGAACACGCCCTCAAGGATGAGGCGCTGATGCAGGCGGTCAATGTGGCGCGCAGTTTGCCCGGTTTGGTGGGGTTCGTGGCCGTGATGCCCGACGTCCATCAAGGGTACGGCTTCCCCATTGGGGG
>JALVOR010000036.1 GCA_027026295.1 Anaerolineales bacterium
AACTGACCTATGCCGTGGTCGTGCCTGCCGCCCACCCCTTAGCGCGCGGCGGTGTGCTGCCCGCCTACCACCGCATCGCCGAAGGGCTGCTGGCAGCGTTACGGCACTTAGGCGTCGAAGCCCGCATGGAAGGCGAGCACGCTCCCGACACAGCGCCCCAGCCGGTGTGCTTCGAGACGCCTTCCAGTTACGAAATCACCGCGGGCGGGCGCAAACTGCTGGGCAGCGCCCAGGCGCGCAACGGCAAAGCGGTGTTGCAGCACGGCACCCTGCCCCTCTACGGCGATATTGCCCGCATCGCTGACGCGCTGCGCTTTCCCGACGAAGCCGCCCGCGAGGCAGCCCGCGCGAAGATTTGCCAGCGGGCGACCACCGCTGCCGAAAGCGCAGGGCGCGAAATCACCTGGTGGCAGGCCGCCGCTGCCTTCCGGCAGGGTTTTGCCAAGGCGTTAGGGCTGAATTTCCGGTTCGGGCAACTGACCGTCGCCGAGCGCCGCACTGCCGTTGCCCTGCAAACCCACAAATACGCCAACCCGGCGTGGACACAGCACCGCCGCCGCCCGCGCCTTCCGGAGGAATGACATGACCGATTCCACCGAACGATGGCTGGAAATTTCCCTCGAAGTAGATGGCGAAATGGCTGAGGCCGTCGCCGAGGTGCTGGCGCGCTTCGCCCCTAACCGGGTGGTGCTGGAATCCACCCACATTCAGGACCAGCCCGACGGCGAGGGCGTGCCCACCGGGCCGGTGCGCGTGGCCGCCTATTTCCCCGTGGATGAGGCGCTGGAAGCCACCCGTCAGCGGGTGGAAGAAGCCCTCTGGCACCTGCATGTCATCCGCCCGCTGCCCCAGCCCGCTTACCGTTTTTTGCAGGAAGCCGACTGGGCAGAGGCGTGGAAGTTTGCCTACCGCCCGATTGCCGTGGGTGAGCGGCTGATGATCGTGCCCGCCTGGCTGGAAAACCCCGACCCGCAGCGTATTCCGTTGGTGCTCGACCCCGGCATGGCCTTCGGCACCGGCACGCACCCCACCACACAAATGTGCCTCGCCGAGGTGGAACGCCTCACCCGCCCCGGCATTCGGGTGCTGGATGTGGGCTGCGGTAGCGGTATTTTGAGTATTGCGGCGCTCAAACTGGGGGCTGCCGAGGCCATTGGGGTAGATACCGACCCGCAGGCCGTGGCCATTTCCGAGGAAAACGCAGCCCGCAACGGCGTCGCGGCGGGCTTTCGGGCAGGCGCGGGCTCGGTAGAAGCCCTGCGCCAGCCGCCCCTGGGCCCTGTACAAGCGCCGCTGGTGTTAGCCAACATCCTCGCGCCCATTCTGGTCAAACTATTGGACGAGGCGGGGCTGGCAGCGCTGGTTGCTGCGGGGGGGCGTCTGGTACTCAGCGGCATTCTGGAAAACCAGGCGGAAGACGTCGCCGCGGCGGTAGCGCGGGCGGGAATGGAAATTGTTCACCGCCGCCAGATTGAAGACTGGGTGACGCTGACAGCGAAGAAGGCATAGAAAAGCAAAGGCAGGCGTTAAACCCCCCGCCTTTTGTCATTGCGAGCGAGCCTCAGCGAGCGAAGCAATCTCTACCGTGGTTTTGTAAGGGATTGCCACGCCGCCTTCGGCGGCTCGCAATGACACTTGGTCAGGTTCAGGCTGAACAGTTACCATTGCCATGCTACGGATACAATGGCACACGGCTCAACCATCGCGAACCATCGGGCAAACGCACCTGTTGGTAATCCGTCTGGGGGAATTTCCCCAAAAAATCGACGAACCACGGCCATTGCCGGGCAACCTCATCGGGAAACGGCCACGGGCGCAGCAAATCGGGAGAATCGGGGTAAGAGCCGTTGCGCCGGGCCGTGGCCACGTCCGTAACGTCCAGCACATCTTCAGTATAGAAAAAGCCCATGTAACCGGGGTCGGTGGTCAGCACAGTCAACGGCGCATGTTGCATCTGCGCGGCGCTGCGGAGCAACAACACGGTTGCCAGCCGCGGCTGCTCGCCTGCACCGTCAAAGGGGCGCGGGAAGAACGCCAGCATGACCACAGCCAGCGCCGCCGCCAGGCCGAAATCGAGCCGCTTGGGGCAGGAACACAGCCGGGCTAACAGCCACCCCAGGGCCGCCATTGTTAGCGCTAACAGCACTGCCTGATAGTGCGGGCGGGGGTAAAACAGCCACGAAGAGACCACCGCAGGCAAAGCCCACGCCGCCAACGTGAAAACCCACCACAATTTTGCCTTCTGCCCCTGCAAGCGCGCCCGTTGCCGCCAGGCCCATGCCAGCAACACGGCAGCGAAAATCAACGTCGCAGCCAAAAGGCGCATCTTTGAATCCAGCACATGATGCCACGGCAAGGGCAAGGCGCGTTCCAGAAACACCACTCCCCACCCACCGACGTTCTGCGCTACAAACCAAACGAACAACTTTGGCCTGCTTCGCGACGCGCCCAACACCGAATGCACGTCGCCGAATTGCGACTGCAGCACCTCTGCCCATTTGTGATAAGGGTCAAGGCTCTGCCCGGTGCGGGCTTCCCACCGCACGGCAAAATGCTGCCCAAAGGCCACCAACATCCGCCGGGAAGGGTCATGCCACGGGCTGGTTGCCCACCCCACAACAAAAAGCAACACCATCGCTCCCGCGCTCCAGCGCCACACTTTCTGCACTGCGACGTCGCGGCGCGCCTGCCAGAGTTCCCACACCACCCACACGAAAAATACCACCGCCGTCAAAAACATCTCCGGGCGGATGTAAGCCAGCAGCCAAGCCCCCCACGCCTGCACGCTGCCCCACACGAGGCGTTCCCGCCGTGCCAGGCTTTTGGGCAGCAGCAACAGCAACGCCAGCACGAAAAGCAGCAAAAAATGGTTTACCCGCCAGTCGCCGTAGTTCCCCCAGGAAACCAGCCAGGCCACGCCCATCAGGAGCGCCCACAACATCTGCCGTGTATGGCGATATACCAACAGCGCCAGCAAAACGGGCGGCACCAACGCCGTGATGTAAATGCTGAGGTAAAAAGCAATCACGGGATTCCACCGCGCAATCAGGGCTGCCAGCCAATAATGATACAACGGCCCCCATTCCCGCGGAATGGCCGCACCCTGCCACAACCATTGCGACGCCCGTTGAACATACATGCCCTCATCAGCGGCGTTGAGGTCAAGCGAAGTGTGCACACCCCAGAAATAACGCAGCCCAATGGCAACCATCACCGCCACAATGGCAACCAGCGGCAACATGCGCCGCCAATGGACAAGATGCCACCACCGGTGAATTACTCCTTGCTTTTGCTCCATGCTTCGCCTCGCCTGCTTTGCCTTCACGCTTTGGGAACCCCCACGAAACCCACGCCCTGCGGCCCCACATGGGTGCCAATCACAGTGGTCACGAACACATCCAACGGCGGGCGTTTCAACGCCGAGGTATCGGCAAATTCCAGCAAGGCATGGGCGTCTTCGGAAGCCCCCGTATGCAGCACCGCGAGGTATTCCAACGGGCCCAACGCCTGCAAACGCTCGGCGAGGTGCGCCAACCCCTTGCTACGGGTGCGCACCGCCGGCAGGCTGATCACCTCACCGTGCCGCACTTCCAGAAACGGCTTGATGCGCAGCAACGACCCCAGGCGCGCCTTCGCCCAGGAAACCCGCCCGCTGCGCCGCAGAAATTCCAGCGTGTCGAGCATGGCAATCAGCCACACCCGTTCCCTCACCGCAGCCGCAGCAGCCAGCACGGCGGCCACATCACCGCCTTCCGCTGCAACCTGCGCCGCTGCCATCACCTGAAAGCCCAATCCCAGGGTCAACTGCCCGCTATCCACGACGTGCACTCTCTCGCCGACCATTTCAGCAGCCAGGCGGGCGTTTTGATAAATGCTGCTCAGCGTGCTGGCAAGGAAAATGCCCACCACGGCATCTGCCTCGGCGAGTGCGTTGCGATAAGCCTCAGCGAACACGCCCGCCGAGGGAGCCGCAGTGGTGGGCAAGGGGTTCATCTCGGGCAGGCGGTGGTAGAACTCGGCACGCGAAAGCCCCTGGTCGTCCAGATACTCCGTTCCTTCCATGATAACCACCACCGGCACAACGAAAATGCCATAAGCCGCGGCCACATCGGGCGGGATGTCAGCAGTGCTGTCGGTCACCACACGAACTTTGGGCATGAGAACTCCTCCAAGCAAAAATCGGGCAAGCAGACGCCTGCCCGACCAGAATTTACAAAACCCGCCGGTTACGACCGGCAATACCAGTCTTCCCGCGTCCAGGGCAGGCCGCTGGGGCCGTGCCCCGATTTTACCAGCAAAGTTTGATAGACCTCGTGGCGCCCCTTGAGAAAATTGTAGGAAGAACCTGACATGAACAGCCGCCAGATACGGTAGGTCACTTCATCCACATATCGCAAGGCTTCCTCATGGCGGGCTTCCAGCCGCCGCACCCAATGGCGCAGCGTAAGCGCGTAATGCTCCCGCAGGCTTTCCACATCGCGCACCTCGAAGCCGGCTTCCTGCGCCGCCCGCAGGGTCAGCCAGATGGGCTCCAGTTCGCCATCGGGGAAGACATACCGGTCACCGAAAGTGTTGCGCTGCCACGGCACATTGGCTTCGCGGGCAATGCCGTGATTGAGGAACACGCCGCCAGGTTTGAGGAGTTTGAACGCCTGCTCAAAGTAAAGCGGCAGCATTTCCTCGCCCACGTGCTCGAACATGCCCACGCTGACCAGTTTGTCGTAGCCTTCCGGCTCATCCACCTCGCGGTAGTCGCACAGTTCCACGCGGGCGCGGCCTTCCAGCCCTTCCCGCTTGATGCGCTCGTTGGCCCAGCGGTACTGGTTCTCGCTCAAGGTGATGCCTGCCGCCTCCACACCGTAGTGTTTGGCAGCATGAACGACCAGCGCCCCCCACCCGCAGCCGATATCGAGCAGGCGTTCGCCGGGTTTGAGGCGCAATTTGCGGCAAATGTAGTCCAGTTTTTGCTCCTGGGCTGTATCGATATCCTCCTCACCGGTCTTGAAATAGGCGCAGGAATACACCATGTGCTTGTCCAGCCACAGGGCATAAAATTCGCTGGGGACATCATAGTGGTATTGGATGGCCTGACGGTCACGCGCGACGCTGTGGCGCTTGCCGCTCAGGCGGGCAGCACGGTCGCGCTTGCGCTTGGCATCGCCTTTGGGAAGGCGCAACAACATTTGCCCAAGGTGCAATTTATCCTGCAGGCTGAGGTCGGTTTCCAGCACACGGTCGGCGAGTTTGTATATTTCGAAAATGTCGCCTTCGATGTCGAAATCGTCGTAAATGTAGGCTTCCCCCATACTCAAATCGGTCGAGAGGTCGCGAAACATCAGGCGCAGCGCGCCGGGGTGCTTCAGCACAAGGGTAAAGCGGGGCTCACCGGTTTCGGCTTCCCACACCGAACCATCCCAAAAGCGGACGGCAAAATCTCGCGGATGGGAATCCTTGAAGGCGGCTTCCAGGAACGCCTGTGCCGCGGCCACGTCTTTGTTGCGGACTACACTTTGCACTACCATCAGACACCTCCTTCGAGAAGGGCTGTCCTCAAGACGCAGCGTTTCTTGCTCTATTTTGATTATAGGCCATCGCACAAGGGGAAAAGGTGCCAGACGTCACATTTCAGCAACTGCGTTAGCCAACAACCCAACGCCGAAGAAGCCACGCGAATGCGCAAACCCCCAGGTCATCAGGCGGCGTCGGGCGGCTCCAGGCGGAATTCGTCGTCGGGGCCAAGGAGCACCTCGCGCTCGCGCCCCGCGCTGTTGGCAGGGGCAACCACGCCGACTTCTTCCAGTTGCTCGATGAGGCGGGCCGCGCGAGGGTAGCCTACCCGCAGGCGGCGCTGAATCATCGAGGCGCTGGCGCGCTGCGCCCGAATGACCAGCCGCGCGGCTTCTTCCAGCAGCGGGTCGTAGCCCAAAGGCGCTTCGGCGTCCTCGCTCAGCAACCGCTCCCACGGCGGCGCACCTTCCGGCGCACCGACCTGCTTCTGCCAGTAAGCCAGCGCTTTGGCAACCTCTTTATCGCTCACCAAAGCCCCCTGGGCGCGCACCGGCGCGGGCGCATCGGGCGGCTGGAAGAGCATGTCGCCCTTGCCCAGCAGGTGCTCTGCACCGGGGGTGTCGAGAATCACGCGGCTGTCGATGCCTGAAGCAACGGCAAAAGAAAGCCGCGCCGGGAAGTTGGCTTTGATGAGGCCGGTCACCACATCGGTGCTGGGGCGCTGCGTGGCGACAATCAAATGGATGCCGGTCGCGCGCGCCATCTGTGCGAGGCGCACGATGTTGTGTTCCACCTGGTCGGGGGCGAACATCATCAAATCAGCCAGTTCGTCAATCAGTACCACAATGGAAGGCAAGGGCTCGCCCCCCTTGCGCTGGATTTTGCGGTTATACGAAGCCAGATGGCGGGAACGGCTCTGTTCCAGCAGGCGGTAGCGGCGTTCCATTTCGCCCACCACCCATCTCAGGGAAGCCAGCACCCGCTCCAGGTCGCTTTCCACCTGCCCCAGCAGGTGCGGCAGGCCGTTGAAGCGCAGCAGTTCCACCCGCTTGGGGTCAATCATTACCAGCCGCAGGTCTTCGGGCGTGTTGTTCATCACCAGACAGGTGGTGATGGCAGCAATACACACCGACTTGCCCGAACCAGTCGCACCGGCAATGAGCAGGTGAGGCATCTTGGCGAGGTCAGCCACCAGAGGACGCCCGGAAACATCCCGCCCCAATGCCAGGGCTAAGGGGGAACCCAGCCGCTGGAAAGCCTCGGAAGCCATCAGCGGGCGCAGGCGCACCACCGTGGCCTTGGGGTTGGGAATTTCGATGCCGACATACGAGCGCCCCGGCACCGGCGCTTGCACGCGCAGGCGTTCCGCCGAAAGCGCCAGCGCCAAATCGCGCTGCAAAGCAGCAATCTGGGCGACGCGCACCTTTTGGCGCTGGGATTCGCCCTCGGAGCCGGGTTTCTCGATGTATCCCGGCTCGACAGCAAACTGCACCACCGTGGGGCCGACCTGCACCCCCACCACCTTGGCGGGAATGCCAAACTCGTCCAAAGTTTTCTCAATGAGGCCAGCGGTGAGGTGGATGTGCCGCTCATCGGGGCGGGAAGCATTTTCTTCCAGCAGCAGATCCAGCGGGGGAAGGCGGTCGTCTCGGGGCTTGCGGCGGGGAGATGGGGTTTCTTCGGCGCGAGCAATGGGCACTTCGCGGCGAAATTGGGGCGGCAGGTCGGGCTGTTTGCGCCGCTTGCGCTTCTTTTTGGATTTGGCGTTGCGGGTGGGTGCGGTGACTAC
>JALVOR010000037.1 GCA_027026295.1 Anaerolineales bacterium
GCAGCGCGGCGTCGAGGGCAGGGGCGTGTTCCAGCGCGGCGGCGAATTGCGCCTGCCCTTCCTGCGGGTCGATGTTGTGGGCTGTCAGGCGGGCTTGTAGTGCAAGCAGGCGGGGCGAGGTGGGCTGTGTTTTCAACGCGGTGGTGAGCCACTCGGCAGCGGCAATTTCCTCGCCGTTTTCCAGCGCCAGTTCGATGGCTGTGGCCAGCAGGTCGGTGGTGGCGGGCGCGGGTGAGGGACCGGCTTTGCCGCCTTTACCACTGTCGTTGTGGTGCGTTATTTGCCGGGCGACGTCGTCGCGCAGCAGAATGCGGGCGAGGTGGGCGGCGCGGGCGCGCATCCATTGGTCGTCTTTGTGCAGCGCGAGGTAGTTCTGGGCGGCTTCGAGAGCGTCGTGGTAACGCCCCAAAACCTGCCAGAGAGTGGAAGCCGCGGCGAGCAGGCGGGCAGCATTAGGGTAGGCTTCCTGCGCCCGCAGCAATGCCGCGGCGGCGCGTTCCGATTTGTGCTGGGCGAGATAGTTATGCACGATGGCAAGGTGCAAGTCGATGCGGACGGCTTCGTCGTCTTCGGTGGCGGCGCTTTTCCGCGCCAGAGCGTCTTCGGCTGCGGCGATGGCTTCGTCGAAAGCGTCTTTGGCCTGCAGGGCCTGCACGAAGGTCAGGTACCAGGCGAGCGGCGCGTCGGGGGTGTGAACGGCGCGGGCAAGGCAGTGGGCGGCTTCGTCGGGGTCGTCGAGGGCAAGCAGGCGTTGACCGGCTTCGGCACACCACGCGGGCGCGATGGTGTCGGCTTCGGCAACGAAGGCGTGCAGCAACGCACGGGCTTCGTCGGTGCGGCCCAGGGCCTGGTACACCTCGGCGTGCAGCAAGATGAGTTCGGGGTGCTGGGCTGGGGCAACGGGCGTATTCTCCAGCACCTCGGCGGCGCGGGCAGAAGCGCCCAGGTCGTGGGCGAGGCGGGCAAACCAGAGCAGGGTTTCGGGGTCGTGACCGGCCATCTGGAAAGCGGCCTGCGCTGTGTCCAGAGCCTGTTCCCGGAAGCCGAGTTGGCGGTAGGCTTCGGCCTGCAGTTGGCGCAGGGAAACGTTGCCCGGCGCTTGCTGCAGGGCTTCTTCGACGGCGGCTAAGGCAATTTCGGGATGGTGCAATGCCAGTGCGGTTTCTGCCAGGCCGCGAGTAATAGCCTGGCTGCGCTTTGGGCAGCCGGCGGGAAGTATTTGGAGCGCCTGACGGTAGGCTTCCAGGGCTGCTTCGGGGTGAGAAGCGGCACGATGGGCTTGCGCCAGCGCGGTGAGGATGTCGGCGTGCAGCAGTGGGTCGGCTTGTTTGCCAGTGGTGAGGCGTTCCAGCGCGGTTTGCAGGGCGTTGGCGGCGTGGTTGGGGGCTTCTTTGGCAGCCAGCAGCGCCTGTGCGTAGGTCAGCAGGTCTTCGGGTGAGGCGTGGGAGGTCTGTGCCAGCGGGGCGAGGCAACGGGCGGCTTCGGCGGGTTGCTCGTCGGCAAGGTAGACGGACGCCAGCAGGCGGACGACTTCAGGTGTGGCGTGGCGCTGGTGAAGGGGCTGCAGAAGTTCTTTTGCGGAGGCGGTTTCGCCCAAGGCGAGGTATGTTTGCGCCAACGTCAGGGCAATGTCGGCACGCTCGGGGGCGAGGTGGTGGGCGGTTTCCAGCGCCGTGCGCGCGTTGCCCGGGCGGTGGCTTTCGAGCAGCCGCAACCCAAGGCGGTAGTGCAGTTCGGCATTCTGAGGCAAGGCATGGACGGCGGCCTGGAGGACGTTCAGGGCGGCTTCGTCGCCTTCGGTTTGCGCAGCCAGTTCGGCGAGGGCGAGGTAAGGCGCGGGGTCGTCGGGGTGCTGGGCAATGGCGTTTTCCAGGTGGCGGCGGGCTTCGGCGTGGTTGCCAGCGCGTACTTCGATTTGCCCCAGCAGGGTGAGCGCGGCGGCGTGGTTGGGCGTTTCGGCGAGCACGGCTTCTGCCGCGGCGCGGGCTTCCTCTGCCGCGTTGAGGCGCAGCGCCAGCCGGGCAAGGGCGAGATGGTCTTCGGCGGCGGCGTCGGGCGCGGCTGCCAGCGTGCGGCGGCTTTCCAGCGCGGCGTCGAGCAGGTTGGCGGCTTCCTGTGCTTGCGCCAGGCGGCGCAGCCGGCTGGTGGCGGGCTCGATGTGGTAGGCCAGCAAGGCGATTTCGGCGGCGGTTTCCCACGCTTTGGCTTGCAGGGCGGTTTCAGCGGCCAGATCCAGCGCAGTGATGTCGGTGGGACGGCGGTGGGCAAGGCAGCGGGCAGCCTGGAAGGCGTCGGCGGGGCTGTGACGGACCTGCAAGCTTTCGGCGAGGGTGCGCCGCCGGTCATCGGGCAGTGCGGCGCGG
>JALVOR010000038.1 GCA_027026295.1 Anaerolineales bacterium
GTATCGTCCGGTGTTTTACAGCCTCTATCGGGCGCTGCGGTCGTAAATCGGCGGGCGCGATTCCTTGAATTGCTGAAGACCGGCTTGCCAGAGCAACGAAAGCCTTGTGAAATTTCTGAGGATGTGGCCTTCTTGATGGATTCTGCCGACCTTACCACCTGGAACGACACCATTGCCGCTTTCCCCGAGGCGCACGTTTTGCAAACGCGCGAGTGGGCGGGCATCAAAGCCCGCTATGGCTGGCAGGCGGAGCCGTTTGTGTGGCGCGGCGAGGGCGGGCAAGTTGTCGCCGCGGCGCTGCTGCTGCACCGCCGGCTGCCTTCCCCCCTGCCGTGGAGCGTGCTCTATGCCCCCAAGGGGCCGCTGCTGGCTTCGTGGGAAGACGCCGACCTGCGGGTGCGCGTGCTGGACGATTTGCAGGCCTATGCCCGCCGCACCGGTGCAATTTTCCTCAAAATCGACCCCGATGTGGTGGTGGGCACCGGCGTACCGGGGGAAGACGTTGCCCAGGAAACTGTCCTTGGCAACGAGGTGCGCCAAACGCTGCGCCATCGCGGCTGGCGCTTTTCCGCTGAGCAGGTGCAGTTTCGCAACACCGTGCTGCTGGATTTGACGCCCTCGGAGGACGCCCTGCTGGCGGCGATGAAGCAGAAAACCCGCTACAACATCCGCCTCGCGGCGCGCAAGGGGGTGACAGTGCGGGTGGGCACGCACGAAGATTTGCCCCTGCTCTACCGCATGTATGCTGAAACCGCGGCGCGCGACGGCTTCATTATTCGCCCCAAGGCGTATTACCTTGCGGTGTGGCAAACCCTGATGGCGGCGGGCATGGCCGAGCCGCTGATTGCCGAAGTGGAAAGCGAGCCGGTGGCGGCCATTGTGGTCTTCCGCTTCGGCGCGCGGGCATATTATTTCTACGGCATGTCCACGGGCAGGCACCGCAACAAAATGCCCACCTATGCGCTGCAGTGGGAAGCCATCCGCCGCGCCAAGGACGCCGGTTTCCGCTGGTACGATTTCTGGGGCGCGCCCGACGAATTCACGCCCGACGATCCGATGTGGGGGGTATTCCGCTTCAAGCGGGGGTTCGGGGCAACCGTAGTGCGCACCCTCGGCGCGTGGGATTTCCCCGCTCGCCCCGTCGCGTATCTTTCGTATAGCCAGGTATTACCGCGGGCGTTGGCGGTAACTCGCCGTGCCCGCGCGTGGGCGTTGCGTCGCGCCCGCTGACCTTAACCTGCCGTAAAAAATGTCAACAATTTTTGACAACAATGACCGTTTATGCTATGCTTCGCGTCTATGGCTTTGAGCCTGAACGCCATTTTGGGGAGGGCTAATGTTCCAATACGAGCGTGTTGCCGACGGTGTCTATTTTTTCCAAAGCGAGAATTACGCGCAGGTGACGGCGGGGCTGGTGACAGGCCCCAAATGGGCTGTGTTGATAGACACCCTCGCACTGCCTGCTGAAACCCTCGCTTTGCGGGATTTCGTCGAAACGCACATCCAGTTGCCCGTGCGATATATCATCAACACCCATTACCATGCCGACCACAGTTGGGGGAATGTCTTCTTCCCCGGGGCGACGGTGGTTGCCCACGCCCTTTGCCGCGAACTGATGGTTTCCCGCGGCCTGCCTGCCCTGGAAGAAGCCCAGCGTACCTCGGCGGCGTATCGGCAGGTAAGCCTTGTGTTGCCGCATTTCACCATTGGCGGCGGCGAGATGAGCCTGCGCGTGGGCAAGAAAACCCTGCGCCTGATTCCCATGCCCGGGCACAGCCCCGATGGCATTGGCGTGTTTGTGGAATCCGACCGCATCCTTTTTGCGGGTGATGCCATTATGCCGGTGCCGTATTTCGTGGATGGGCATTTCGAGGTGTTGCAGGAAACCCTGAAGCAGGTCAGCAAGATGCGTCTGGAAAACATCATCCCCGGCCACGGCGAAATCATCTTGCGAGGGGAGATCAAGGAAGTGCTCAAAGAAGACCTGGAATACCTGCATTGCCTGCGCAAGGAAGTGCGGCAGGCGCACCGCCGCAAGTACTCTGCGGATTATCTGGACAAGGTGGATATTACTGCCTGCGGCAAAAGCCACATTTTGCTGGGCGGCCTCGCGGCGGAATTGCACCGCCGCAACCTGCGGGCGCTCTACCGCCAGTTGTATGGCGAAGCACCGCTGAGTTTTCCCCGTGAAGACGCGCCGTTTGCCTGAGCGGAAAAACCGCGGCCAATTGTACAATTGATACGGGTTGGGAAGAGCGGCGAGACGATTTACGAAAAAACATCCGCCCGCGCGGGCGGATGTTTTCTTTTGGAGGGGAGATGGCAGGGGTGCTCAGTTGCTGCTTTCCTGAGACGGTGCAGCCTCGCTTTTGTCCTTGTGCTTGCCCAGCCACACCCGCAGACCCACCACGCGCTCTTCCCCGGCCAGCAGGCGTTTGATGTTGGGGCGTAATGACCACAAGAGGATTCCTTCGGCAACCAGCGCGTAGACAACATAAGCCCACGGGCCCAACCCTCGGGCTGCCCGCCATGCGAACACCACGGCGGCAATCACGGGCACGCTCATGGTGGCAACGGAGGCGTAGCCAACGCCCAACAGGATGACAGCCCCGATGGGAATTTGAATCAGCGCTACAGGCCACCACAGCCCCATCGCCCCGCCCACGCTGGGCGCGCCGCCTGCCCCACCTTTGATGATAGGTTTCCCCTTTTCGTCTTTTTCGGCCATCACCAGGGGGTAATTGTGGCCGATAATCATAGCGATGGGGGCGGCGGCGTGCATCCAGGGGAAATTGGGGAAAAAGCCTTTTGCCAGCCAAACCGAAATGACCCCCTTCAAAATGTCCATGATGACGGTGAGCAGCCCGACCCACACACCGGCTGCTCGCATGGCGTTGGTGGTGCCGGTGCGCCCGCTGTGCAACTTGCGCACATCGTGGCCGGTTTTCAGTTTCACCAGAATGTAACCAAACGGCGTTGCTCCGACAAGGTAGGAGACGAACAATACCCCAAGGGCATTGATCCAGGCCATTGGATGTTTCTCCTTATTAGAAGGGATGAGTTGCTGTAATTCTAACACCTTGCTGCCCAAAAGGTTGTTCCTGCGGGAAGACTTTTCGAGTTGTGGGCGTTCTTGCAGGGCGAGGCATGATAGAATAGCCCTATGGGTATTCGCGTTGTTTCCACCAACCGCAAGGCATTGCACGATTATTTCATCGACGAGACCTACGAAGCAGGCATTGTGCTTCGGGGTAGCGAAATCAAGTCGGTGCGGGCTGGTCGCGTCAGTTTGAAGGAAGCCTACGTGCGCATTGACGACAGTCTTGAGGCGTGGTTGATGGATGCACACATCGCACCGTATGAATCGGCAAGCCATTTCAATCACGAGCCGCGCCGCCCGCGCAAACTGTTGCTGCACAGGCAGGAAATCCTGCGGCTGTGGAACAAGGTGAGGCAGAAGGGCGTCACAATTATCCCCTTGCGCATGTATTTGAAGGACGGCAAAGCCAAGGTTGAAATTGCCGTCGCCCGTGGCAAGAAGAAATACGACAAACGGGCTGAAATTGCTCGCCGCGAGATGGAACGTGAAATCCAGCGCGAACTTCGCCGCTATTGAGCGCGTGCCTGCTTCCATTGGAGGCATCAACCGCCTGCCCGAAGCCGAGAAACGGTTGATTTATTTGCGGGCGGTGCCGTTTGCGTTGCTGAAGCGCTTTGGCCTCAGCCCTTATCTGGTTGACGCCCAAGGCAGGCCGCTTTTCGACCTGAAAGCGCCAACGGGGGCTTCCACGGTGGAACTTTCGGTTTATCACCGTTACGGCTTCCCCGACCCGGTGCTCTATGCCCATCTGGGCGATTCCCTCAGTGGGCAACTGCACATTTTGCTTTACATCATCAACGACCCCGATGCGCCGCGCTTCGATGTGGATCGCATGCCCGATGGCCGCCCAACGCGCTTTGGCGTGCTGGCACGCAATCTGGAAGCCGAACAGGCTGCCATGGAAGCCGGTTTGGCGCCGGGGCAGATTCGCCGGGGCTTGCGCATGTTGCCCCATGCCATCACCACTTTCGAGAATTTTGCCGCGGCGATGGGGCAACGCATCTATTTCGTCGAACCGCTTTATTACCACAACGCGGTGCTCTTCGAGCGCTATGGCTTTGGTTACCAGAAAGGGCGTATGTTCATGGAACGCATTGCTCGCGGCTTCGCCCCCGGCGGCGACCTGCGCGCCCGACTTGACGGCAGCACCCCCTTCCGCCGTCCGGAAGCCGCCGACAGCATCCGCCTGCGCTCGTGGGCAATTCACGACGGCATCTTGGGCGTGCAATTTACCGGTGTCACCATGTACAAGCGCGTGGGGCAATCTTCCAATGCCCGCACCTGTCCCCCTGATGTGCCCTGGTGATTTCTTGCCCGCGTTGCTTTCCCCTGTTGTTTTTCTATGGGCAATCCCTACCACAACGGGCAAGACGATGCCCGCTTTCGTTCTGAGGTGAGCCATGCCGACACTTGCAGACCTCGTTTCCCAGACGCGCCGCAACCACGCGCTGGAACACGCTACCATTCATCTGCTCTCGCAACATTACCCCGGCACTTTTCTTGCGGGGCATTCCGACCCCGGCGGCTTCTGGCTGCTGGGCGAAGTGCCCACCGAGGCGGTGGAAGCCGCTGTGCATGAAGCCGAAGCCCGCTTGCGCCGCGGCGAGCGCAACCTTGCCATTCACCCCGGCTGCGGCACCAATTACTTTGTTTCGGGCGGGATGGCCGCGTTGGCAGGCGCGCTGGCGATGGTGGGCGTGGGGAAGCGCTGGCGCGACAAATTCGACCGCCTGCCCCTCGCTCTCACGGCGGGCACCCTGGCGCTGATGTTTTCCCAGCCTGTGGGCTATCGGCTGCAGGAAAAGGTAACCACCGATAGCGATCTGGGCTCGCTGCAAGTGGTGGAAATCGTGCCCGAACAGCGCGGTAAGGTGTCTGCCCATCGGGTTGTAACCAGGTTTGTGTGATGAGCGAAGGCAAGCCCCGCGTTTATCTCTTCCACGGCGATGACAGCCGCCGCCGGGCAACGGCGTTGCAGAAATTGCGGCAGGGGCTGGGCGCCGATGACGACGCGGCGTTAGATTACGTTCACCTCGAGGGGGAAAAACTGACCCTGCCCCAGTTGCAAGATGCGGTGCTGACCATTCCGTTCTTCGCCAAACGCCGCCTGGTGCACCTTACCCACCCGCTGGCTTTCCAAAAACTCAAGAGCAAAGCGGGGCGCGAGGCGTTTCTGGCAGTGCTGGAAAGCGTGCCGCCTTCCACCGCGCTGGTGCTGGAAGTCGCCGAAGTGCTGCCCGAAAAGCACTGGCTGCGCAAATGGGCTGACGCCCACCCTGAAGCCGTTTACCAGCATGCCATGCCACTGCCGCGCGACCTGCGGCGCTGGATTATGGCACGCGCCCGCGAGGAAGGCGGGCAGTTTACCCCGGCTGCGGCGGCAGAACTGGCGCAGCGGGTGGGAAACGACGCGGTGTGGGCGCTGAACGAGGTGCACAAATTGCTGGCTTATGTCAACTATCGCCGCCCGGTGGCGGTGGAAGACATCCACGAAGTGACCCCCTCGGTGGACCATCCGGATGTTTTCGCGATGGTGGACGCGCTGGCGTTGGGCCAGAGCGAGCGTGCATTACGGCTGCTGCATCAATTGCTGGCGCAGGAAGACGCCCCCCGTTTGTGGGGCATGGTGGTGCGGCAGTTCCGGTTGTTGATTTTGGTGCACGAGGCGCTTGCTGAGGGCCTGGCAACCAAACAGGAAATCGCCAGGGCATTGGGCGTGCACCCTTATGTGGCGCAAAAACTCATGCCGCAAGCGCGCCGTTTTCAGATGAGTACGTTGGAGCGCATTTACCGCCACCTGTGGGAAATCGACCGCGCCTGGAAAACTGGCGAAACCGAACTGGAAACCGCGCTGGATATGTTAGCGGCGGCGATGGGGCGGCGTTAGCACGGCTGGCTCAGAGGAAGTTTGCGGGCGCACCACGGCTTCGCCCACGCCCAGCCACAGATGGTGGGGCAGCACATCGTTCAGCGGGCGCACTTCCACGTCGTCCACCCGCATGCCGTCTTCTGGCACCATGGAGGGGTGAGCATAGCAGAGGTTGGGGGCCTGCCCGTATTTCTTGCGGTAGTAGTCGGCGGCAGCGCGCACTTTGGCGCTCAAGTCGCTCTTGGGGGAATCGTCCAGCCACAGCATACCGATTTGCATGATTTCACCTCCGAACTCAACCCAGGCGGGGCACGGTAAAACGCATCCATTCGCCGACGGCTTGCACCCATGCCTGCCACGGTTGCAGATCATAGTAGAGCAGGTTGGTCATGTTGCGAAAAGCCGAGGTGTTGGGCAGGTGGGCGTCGTCGGCATAGCCGTAAATTTTGTGCGCCAGCAGGCGGCGCACGGCTTTGGGAATGCGCTCGTTGTCGGTGTAGCGCACGGTGGCAATGACGTGAATGCCATATTCATGGCCGCGTTCCAGCAGGGGGAGGATATCGTAGTGGGTGTCGTCGCCGAGGTTGCCCCAGTATTGCCCCAGGTCGTGGAGCAGCACAATGTATTGCGGGCCGCGGTGCCGCCCGATGCTGCGTTGTTCCATCAGCCCGGCCATTGCAGGCACGACTTCGCGGCCCGCACTGGAATAGGGCGAGATGATGCCGCTTTTGTTCCACGGCGTCCCTTCGATGGCCCATTCGGTTGTTTCCGCCGAAACAATGGCATATTGCCAGTGTTGGGGGCCGTATTCCTGCACCGTTATGCTGTAAAGCAACGGCTCGACCAGGGTGGCAAGCACCATGTCGTCTTGCCCGTAATAAATGTAATGGGAAGATTTTTTCGGGTTGAAAAAACGCGCTGCCAGCGGAATGCCGTCATCGCACATCCCCATCAGCCCCATGCAACAAACCCAGGGGCCCCATTCGCCAAGAATCTGGCGCACGGTCTGGCGGGGGAAAGCGAGCGGACGGGAGCGTGTGGCAGGCATTGCGGCGCCTCTGCCCAGACGCCCCAGGTTTGTGCTGGGACGCCTGGACAGAGGCAGGCTGTTTAGTGTAGTCATGGCCTCCTCCTGGGTAATGGGAGCGCTAAAGATATGTGGGTCAGGCGTGGCCGAAAGAGCGTTTTTGCCCGCTGGTGGTGGGGCAACAACTCAAGGCTCTTCAGAAACCTTGCTTTTCACACCCTCACCTC
>JALVOR010000039.1 GCA_027026295.1 Anaerolineales bacterium
TCAGGCTCAGCCCCAACACCGTGGCGATGGTCAGGCGCAGCGCGTCCCACGTGCTTTCGGTGTCGCCGGTCCATGTCCAGGCGTAGCGCTGCAAGCCTACCCAGCCGGAGCGGCTGAGCAGCCAGGGTCGGCGTTCGGGCTGGGCGCGGCGCAGGGCCTCGTAGGCTGCGCGCGCCATCTGCAGGCCGTAGACGTTGTGGGCGGTGCGGTGGTCGCCGCCTTCCCCTTCCAGCGCGTGGCGGGTGCTCAGGGGCAGGGTGCACGACGCGTCCGCGCAAAAGGGCGAAGGCTCGTTCATATCCAGCCAGAGGCCGCCCAGGTGCCAGCGGTCGGCAAAGCGGGCGGCGTGCTCGCCCCACCAGGCCCGCGCCTCGGGGTCGGTGAAATCGGGGAAGGCGCTCCAGCCGCCCCACAGCGGCGCGGCCACTTCCTGCCCGTCGGGCAGGCGGCAAAAAACCTTGGCCGCGCGGCCCTCTTCGTAGAGGGGGAAGTTGGCCGCCCGATGAATGCCGGGGTTGAGGATGGTCACCAGGCGGACGCCCTGGGCCGCGGCGCGCTCGGCCAGCGCGTCCAGCCGCGGGAAGCGCTTTTCGTCCACCGTAAACACGCGGCGCCGGGCCATGTAATCCAGATCCAGGTGCAGGGCGGCCAGGGGCATTTCGTGCTCGCGGAAACCGGCGAGCACCGCTTCGGCCTCCTCTTGCGTGCGGTAGCCCCAGCGGGATTGGTGGAAGCCCAAAGCCCAGCGGGGCGGCAGCGCGGGGAGACCGGTCAGTTCCGCAAAACGGCGGGCAATGTGGGCTGGGCTTTCGCCGCTGAGGAAGTAGGTCACCAGCGCGCCGTGGTCGAAGCGGACGTGAAAGCCGTCGTCCAACCGCACCTCGCCCTGGGAAGGATTGTCGAAGAAGACCAGATACGCGCCCGCGGGTTGCAGCACCCAGGCCACGGGCATGGCGATGTAGAGAGGGTCGTCGCCGCGGCCGTAGCGGGCCGAGGGGTTTTGGTTCCAGAGGCGGTAGGTGCCGGGGCGGAGGTTGGGGCCGGTGGCGCGCTCGCCCAGGCCGAACACCGCGGCTTCAGGATGCAGCCACGCGCTCTGCCGCCAGCCCTCGCCGCGGCGGGCCGGCCAGGCCTCGCGGCGGAGCAGTTTGCCTAAGGGGGACCGAAAGGCCAGACCCTCGGCAGAAATGACCACCTCCAGCGCACCGCTCCGCAGGTGCCATACTTCGCCCTGTTGCCGGAAGATTACCTCGGGCTGCTCCCACGGCGGCTCGGCGGGCACGGCATAGGGCGGGGGGGGCTTGCCCGGTTCCCAGGTGATGCGCACGATTTCGGGGGCGAGGAAAGTGATTTCCGCCGTGGCGAGGGCAAAGGTGAGGTGAGCGCCGCTTTCCGTGGGGGTAACGGTGTAGAGCGCGCCCACGCCCTGCAAGGTGGTTTTGCGGGCTGCTGTTGCGTCTAAGGCTTCCTTGCGGCGGCGGTAAACATGCGCCCGCCACGCGTTTCCCACCCCGACGAGGCGCAGGGTGCGGACGATTTCCTGCCACGTTTTCATGCCGCGATTGTACCACTGAGCGGTGGGGGCATACATGGTATAATCGATGCGCCGAATTTGGCAAAAAGGTGCTTTTATGGCAGAAAACCATGATACCAAGACCAAAATTTGCCCCACATGCGGCACGCGTTTGAGCGGTTCGGCAACACGCTGCCATGTGTGCGGCACGGTGCTTTCCCCGGAATCCGAGAAAGCAGCCCGCCCTGCGGCGCTGCGTTCCAGCCGCATGCCGCAAATCACCCTCAGCCTGCCGGTGGCACTGGGGTTGCTGGCGTTCTTCGTGGCTTTGGGCGCAGTGATGGTGTATTTTGCCCTCAGTCGCACCAACCGCATTGTGGAACCCACGGCAGTGCCAACGCCCACGATTACGGTGACGCCCACGGTGACGTCCACGCCGCTGCCGCCTACGCCTACCAATACCCCCTTGCCCAGCCCCACGCCGGTGACTTATGTGGTGAAGAACGGTGATACCTGCGGCAGCATCGCGCTGGCTTTCGATGTTTCCATTCAAAGCATCATTTTGCAGAACAACCTTTCTTCGGCGTGTACGCTGTTCGTGGGGCAGAAGTTGCTGATTCCGCAACCCACGCCTACCCCCAGCCCGACGCCCAAGGCAACCCTCAGTTCGGTGGATGCCACCGCCCAGGCGTGCGAAAAAATCACTTATACTGTCCAGGAAAACGATACTCTGAGCGGCATTGCCATCAACTACAACGTGCCCATGGAAGCCATCCGCCAGTACAACGGTCTGGTGAACAAC
>JALVOR010000040.1 GCA_027026295.1 Anaerolineales bacterium
CCCCACCAGTCGCTCGTCGTTTTTCATCGCCACCACCGAGGGCACAAGGCGCTCGCCCTCGGCGGAAGGGATGATGGTCGGTTCGCCGCCCGACATCACCGCGGCGACGGAGTTCGTGGTGCCCAGGTCGATGCCAATGATTTTGCCCATGAGAATATCCTTTCCCAACGAAGTAACGAAGTAACGAAGAGATAACGAGCCAACCCTACTGTGCCACCCGCACCAATGCCGGGCGCAGCACCTGGTCGCCAATCATGTAGCCGCGGCGGACAACCTCGATGATTTCCTCGCTGCCGTGGTCGTCGTGCGGTTCGTGGGTAATGGCTTCATGGAAGTGCGGGTCGAAGGGGGTACCCGGCCCGGCCTCGATAGGCTTCACGCCCTCGGCTTCCAGAACAGCAAGCATTTTGCGATAAATCAGTTCGATGCCCTCGGCCCAGGCCGCGCCTTCGCCCTCGGTGGGCTTGTTCTTCAATGCCAGTTCCAGGTCGTCCAGCACTTCGAGGTAACGCTTGACAATGCTGGCGACCAGTTCGCGGCGCGCCTGTTCCTGCTGTTCTTCTACCCGACGGCGGTAGTTGGCGAAAGCGGCGCGTTCCCGCTGCCAGCCGTCGAGGTATTCCTGCATTTGGGCGCGGGCAGCGTCCAGGTTGGCTTGCAGGGCATCCACATCGGCATGGTCGGCCTCCTCTGCTGTCGCCGCGTCGCCTTCCACCGGGGAAGCCGCTTCGGGCGCGGCCTCGGTTTCGGCTTCCGGCGCAGGGACGGTTTCCTCAAGTTCGGCTTCGGGCTGTTGCATTTCTTCGGGGGTTTCTTCGGCGTCGTGCTTTTTCTTTGCCATAGGCTTTTCTCCCTATTCGGCCAGGGTTTCGGTGACCATTTCGCTCAGCAGGTGCGCCACAAAGCGCACCGTGGGAATGGCGTGGTTGTAAGCCATGCGCGTGGGGCCCAGGACGCCCAGCACGCCGGTCGCGAGGCCGGGCGCACCGTAGCGGGCCAACACCAACGAGCAATGGCGCAGTTCTTCCCAGTCTTCGCCGCCCACCAGCACCTGCACGCTGCCAATTTCGGCATCCGCAGCCACACGCGCCAGCACCCGCTCTAACATGGCATTGTTCTCCAGCACCGCCAGCGCCCGCCGCGCGGCTTCGGGTTGGGCAAATTCCGGCTCGGAAAGCACCTGAGCGAGGCCATCGCGATAAACCTCGTCAATGGGCGTGCGCTGGCTGGCCCGCATTTCCGCCTGCACCGCGGGGAAAACGTCAGCGGCCAGCGGGTCGGCGGGCAGGGGCGCGGCCTGCATTTCGGCCAGAGTTTTGCCGGCAAAACGGGCGTTGAGGCTCTCGGCTGCGGCGCTCAAACGCGCCTGCGTTACCGCTTCGGGCAGGTTGAGCAGCCGCTGGCGGATTTCGCCGCCCACCAGCACCAGCACCAGCAGCACCCGGCGGCCACGGATGGCGATGAGTTCCAAATGCTTGTAGCGGGCTTCTTCAGGGTGCGGTGCGGTCACCAAAGAAGCCGCCCGCGCCCGCTGCGCCAGCACCGAGGCGGCCAGTTTCATCCACTGCTCCACATCCTGCCGGGCTTGGTAGAACTGGTGGGCAATGGTGTGGCGGATTTCAGGGGGGAGTTCGCTGTGGCCGAGCAGGTGCTCGACGAACAGGCGGTAGCCCTTCCCCGTGGGCACGCGCCCCGAAGAAGTGTGCGGCTGCTTCAGGTAGCCTTTTTGCCCCAGCACCGCCATTTCGTGGCGCACCGTCGCCGGGCTGATGCTCAGCCCGAAGCGCGCAATCAGGCGGCGGGAGCCGACGGGTTGGGCAGTTTCAACGTAATCGCGCACCACCAGGGCAAGGATGAACTGCTGGCGCTCGGTAAGTTCTTCGCCGGGGGGCGGCGCGTGCTTGCGTCGAGGCGACATGGCAACCTCTGGGATAACGAAAATTAGCACTCAAGACCTGAGAGTGCTAATTTTTGACACCTCAATGATACCACGGGGCGCAGTGGGCGTCAACAATTGCGTGCGAGGAAAACTCGCCTCGCCGCAAACCACATTTGAGCGCACAACGATTCAAAAAACCATCCGCCCCTTCTCTCAAGTTCGCACCTGCCCGCTTCCCCGTAACAGCACAGCACCCCCTATGAATCCAAGAAAAACCATTGTACAATCTACTTGCGACAGGAGGCGTCACGCTCTTTGCAAAAGGGAATTGACGTTATCACGTTGGGTAAATGGGCGAACAAGAAAACATCATGAAAGCCAAAACAAAGACTCATCGGGTAAAAACAGCGCTCAAATGGGGGGGCGTTTCTGTCGTGTTCCTTCAGGTGGGGATGGGACTATTAATGGCGATAGCCTGGCAGACGGTATACCGATATGTCTCGCTCTATAATCGTCCTTCCCTGTATGGAAAGCTGCAAGTTCCTTTTCATCCTCCGTGGGATGCTATCCTAACCGTTTGGGTGCGCTGGGATGCGGTTCACCACTTAAACTTGGCAATGCGAGGCTATTCCGACCTGTCACCAGGAGACTCGGTTTTCTATCCTCTGTATGCCTACATTGTCCGTGCATGTACATTGACACTGACACACAACTACGTTGTTAGCGGCTTATTGGTATCGTCGCTTGCCACATTAGTGGTCTTTACGTTGCTTTATTTGTTGTCCGAAAGGAATTTTGGCCCCGAGGTAGCAAAATGGTCGGTGTTGGCCTTGATGACTTACCCCACCGCGTTTTTCCTGGTTGCTCCGTTTACAGAATCTCTCTTTCTTGCACTGACTTTAGGGGTTTTCCTTTGTGCTGAACAGCGGCGATGGGAAATCGCCGGTCTATTAGGCTTTTTGGCAAGCCTGACCCGTGGGCCGGGCATCTTCACCTCTTTGGCCCTCATGGTGCTGGCGGGAAGACAGTGGAAACACGGGGAGATCACATCGTATACCCAGGTCATTCGTGCATCTTTTGCGATACTCATGCCTGTCGCCGGAGGAGTCGCTTTTTTGTTATGGCGTTACCATGCAGGATATCCTTCCGTGGCCAATACATTGCAGACATATTCTGGCCTCGTGATGACAAATCCGGTTGCAGGGTTGATCGCTGCAATAGGCCAATGGACAACAACACCAGGGTTCGCGAATTCTTTGGACATAATAACCGTTTTTGTATTCCTGTTTTTAGGAGGATGGATGATCAAGCGGGCAAGTTGGACCAAACCAGAATGGTTGGTGTATATGCTCGTAAATTTTGCCCTGTTTCTCAGCAAACACAGCCTGGAGGCTTCCTCCCTGCAATCTATAACAAGATATGTGATTGTGCTTTTCCCGGCATTCGTGTTTTTGGGGCACTGGTTGACACAACAAAGGAAACGTGTACGTTTCCTCTACCTCTCTCTCAGCAGCAGTATGCTTGTCGTATTAAGTATTTGTTACGCGTTGTGGATTTTCGTAGGGTAATCCACTCACAAACACGTTGATAGCGACAGCGCCCTTTCCGTAAAAAACAGCACCCGACCGACCGTCATCCAAAGGTATGACAAAACACCAACGGAGGACGGCAGTACCGCAAGCCTCCCATACCCTTTACCTTTCAAAGGCTGTAACGCACATTCCGCACCTCAGACTACGGCTGCGTGCCGGTCACCCGGCTAGAGGTGCGCATCTGGGAACCCGGCAGCGGGCCGGTGGTGGTGGACACCACGGCGCATGTCACCACCTCACCGGCAGAAGCCCCGCGGCGACCCTTGGGGCACCTGCCCCTGTGGGGCGGGGCAGCAGCGGCCTTTCTGGCGGCCTGGGCGGCCTACGCCCGGCGCAAGCGGCTGCAGCACGCCATAGAAGACGCCCGTGAACGCGCTGCCCGCGCGGCCCGGCTGGCCGCGCAGCGGATGAAAGCCGCCGCGTTGATCGCCGCCGTGGCGCTCGATCTGGCAAAACGAAAGCAAGGGCAGGGCAAAGAGGAAGACAAGGGCGAAGGCCCGCCGCGCCCGCGTCGCATTCCCATCACCATCGACGGCGAAGTGCCGCTGGCCGAAGCCGCCTCAGGCCGCACGCCGCAGCCGGGATACGACTTCGCAGCCCACGCCGAAGCAGCAGCCGACGAAATCATGGCCGAGAAGCGGCTGGACTACCATGACCCGCTCTTGCCGGTCAATATAGCCAAATGGAAACAGGCCGATTATGGGCAGATGGCGCACGCGCGGGAGGTGGCGGAGGCGGGTGAAGCCAAACCCTGGTGGCAGCGGGCCCTGTACCCCACCATCCATCCTGTGGAAACTTTCCAAAATGCGCTAATCGCTGTGGGGCAGCACTTTGAACCTGCACGTGAGGCCATTGTGGCTACAGCCCAAATGGTGGGGAGCCTCAACGCAGGTTTGAACGATAACGAGCGCAACCCGGTGACTGCTGCATCTGGCCAATCCCTCCGAGATGGATGGGCCGGGCTCAAATATGGCATCCGCACCACGCTGTACCTGGAATACAAGACAGGGGCAGCTCTGCTGCGAGGGGACTGGAAGGGTGTGAAACTCTACGGCAGCGCCTTGGCGAAAGGCGTGGTCAAAGGCTGGGTCGGGGGCGGTATTCGCGTGATCCGTCATCTGGCTTGGGGGACGTTCAAAGCAATGACCCCCATTGGGCTGTTCGAGACCGTGCCGACATGGTGGCATGCCATCAAGGACGCCTGGGCAGGCAAGCGCGGCGGATGGGACGTGGTCTTCACGTCGCTGTTGCTGATGGGGAACGTGTTAGGGATATATGGCGGAATCAATGTCGCCAAGACTGGCAATGAGTTCCTTGCCTTTCAGGATACTTTATCTCCCTCCGCACAATCGGAATACATCTCCCTGAGCCCAATAGAGCAGTTCAAGATATTCAACGCTGCTCGTAGCACAAATATCTCTCCCACTGCCATTGAGTTTTACTTGAATGAAGTCGTTGGTCGCCCCACTTCGCCATTGGCTGGATTGCCATTCGCAGATGCCATGAGGATTAGCACCTTGGCAGCGCAATCAGGCCGGGGCGCATTCATACTTGATTATGTTGGTCGTTATGGAGTCACGGACGCGCTTCGGCTTGCGCCTCCTGAAGTCATACGTGGCATGGTGGATGATGGAGTGTTGGTGCAAACGCAGGAGATGTTAGAGCAAAATATTGGATATAATGTTTCACCTGAGAGCTGGTTCAAATCATATTCAGAAATTGGCCGTAACGGAACTTATGTTACTAATGAAACTGCTATCAGAGAGATAATTGGTAAATTTGAAGGAAGGGAAATAATCACAATTTCACAGGCAGACGCAGAAGCACTTGCCAAAGCCCTCGGCCTATCCCCCAATACACTTACAAGTGGGTTTAGAATCTCAAAGATTACCGGCATTCGTGGTATGGATATTTCCTACCCTCTTGAAGGAAATGAGTATTTCCTTGGACCAGGGAGAGGCCTTCCCGGAGGAGGCCCGGAAATCAAGATTACCCCCTCTCTATCTATTGATAGTACTTCTATTGTTGAGCAAACCATTGTTCAGGTGAAACCATGACCAATTCTTCAATTTTACTTTCACCAAAGAATTTGGTGAATTTGATCCTAGATGACATCTATCTCAAAAATGTATCAACAGACAAAGTAGATGCAATTCAAAAAATTGGTGCCCACGAGGAAACAAGCCTTGATGGAGAGGTGACTTGGAAAATTAGTTATGTAGATGAGTATGACTTGGCGGCAAAATTAGAGAGATTAAACGAATTAGGATTTCTCTTCGTAGGAGCGGGCCCTGGATGGTATCCTGCAGCAGTGTTTGAACATATGCGCGAAAAAAAACTTCTCACAGGTAAATGCAAGGCAGTAATCTGGCGTGGACCTAGTGATTGGTACATCGTGAAAAGATGATTCCATTGCGCCAGAGGGTAGAGACTAGGATAAGGCGGAATGGGAAGGGGGAAGTGACGGAGCATGCCCTGCCTTGAACATCACCGCAGATTGCGTGCCGTAGCCAGCCAACCAGCCGCGACCAACCCTGTCGCGTCGCGTTTCCCTCACCATCGACGGCGAAGTGCCGTTGGAGGAAGCCGCCGAGGGGCGCACGCCCCAGCCGGGGCCGCCCAGACCCGATGGCTCCTATATCCATCATGGCTTGCGAAAAGGGTATGTGACCGAAAGGCCGGTGGACCTCGCTTCGTGGAAACAGGCCGACTATGGGCAGATGGCGCATAACAAACACTCCCAACATGCACGTAATAACGCTATAGAACGCATTCTGATAGGATTGATAGCGATTGGTGCTGGCGTGCCTACAACAATACTAGGGATAGTCGTTTTCGTTGTAGTGGTTGCCGAACATACAGCAGGGCTATCGTTTGCAGGGCCGACTTTTGGCCTTTCGGAAATGCTTGCCTTGGCTGACACACCTGAGCTCATTGGCATAGGGAGCTTACTCACGTTAGCCGGTATGGGCATGATCGCTGGTGGCATAGCATTAATAGCCAGTGGAATTCACGACCTTTGGGAGACATCAAAATGAGTCCTGGCGCGAAACACTTTTCTTGGTACTATGTCATGCTTGGTTTGAGTATTCTGGCAGGAGGGTACTCCTTAGTTATGGGCATCAAATGGAAAATCCGTTTGTTCGTTGGGTTCGGGATTTTCCTAATATGTGTTACATTGTTGCTATACTGGCTGGGTTCATACTTCGGGGTATGGTAAACCCCTAATGAGCCAAAGTTGTCAGAGTATACCGTAATGGCAACCTATCCCACCGTAATAGCCCGGCTCTTGTGACGCTGGGGCAGTAGTGGACAGCACGCCGCAACCGGGTCACAGCACGCTGCCAGCCAACCAGCCGCAGCCAACCCTGTCGCGCTGCATTTCCCTCACCATCGACGGCGAAGCGCCCCTGACCCAAGCCGCCTCAGGCCGCACGCCGCAGCCGGGATACGACTTCGCGGCCCGCGCCAAAGCCGCAGCCGACGAAATCATGGCCGAGAAGCGGCTGGATTTTCATGACCCACGTCTGGCGACACCTGGCAAGCCGACGGAAAGCCGAACTGTTCTGGCGACACCAATGAGTACACCTACCCCGATGACTACACCTACACCTGCGCCGATGTGCACTAAACCACCGTCTTCACAAGTCTTCATTGGCCCCGCCCCAACGCCACCCCCCACCCCTACAC
>JALVOR010000041.1:0-2694 GCA_027026295.1 Anaerolineales bacterium
AATCGTAACTGTTCAGCCTTAGGCAGACAGCCCGCGGATGAACACGGATAATCACGGATGGGCGCGGATTTTCAAGACGCCAAAGCCGCCAAGATGATGCCAGCGCGCCATATAGGGCAGGAGCGGGACGGCGTCTCGCCCTACGGCAAACACCCTCAACGCAAAGAGGGCTTCTGTGTTTTCCCTGCCTTCTCTGCGTCTTCTGTGTTTTTCTGTCTGCGTAATCTGAGCGAACTGCGGTTTTCCCTTTGATGCTGAACAAATACGCCAAATCTTTCACCGGAGGCCCCTTTTGGCAAAATCACAACCGCTACCACAAACACAACCACAAACCTTTACCGACCGTATGCGCCTGCGCTTCAAGGGCATGTTGGATGCCATCGGCGGCGCGCTGAACAAAGCAGGCATTCACCCTAACGCTATGACCATCACCGGCGTACTGGGCAACGTGGTCGCCGCGATGCTGCTGGCACGCGGCGAAATCGTCATCGGCGGCCTGGTGGTACTGGCAATGGGGGCCTTTGATGCCTTAGACGGCACCATGGCGCGCTTGCGCGGTGCGCCCAGGCCGTGGGGCGCTTTCCTGGATTCCATCGCCGACCGCTACTCCGAACTGCTGCTCCTCGGCGGGCTGGTCTATTACTACACCACGCAGCAAAACTTGTGGGGCGTGATGCTGACCTACGCCGCCGCAGCCGGCGCCGTGCTGGTGTCCTACGCCCGTGCCCGCGGCGAAGCCCTCGGCTGGGAACTCAAAGTCGGGGTGCTCACCCGCTTCGAGCGCTATCTCGTGCTGGCGCCTTCACTGGTGTTCAACGCCCCTCTGCTTGGCGTGAGCATCATTGCCGTGGGCGCCAACATCACCGCCCTGCAACGCATCAGCGCTGCCCACAAAATGGCGAAAACCCCACCTCCCGACCAAAGCGAGGCATAACCCATGACCTTTCATATCGGCCCCATTCCCATCCACCTCTACGGCGTCATCCTGATGTTAGGCGCTGTGGCCGGCACGTGGCTGGCAAGCAAGGAAGCCCAACGACAGGGCGAGAACCCCGAACTGATGTGGGACGCGCTGACATGGGCACTGATTGGCGGTGTGATTGGCGCGCGTCTGTGGCATGTTTTCACCCCGCCGGAATCCATGGTGCAAATGGGCATCACCACCCATTATTACCTCACCCACCCGTTCGCCATGATTGCCGTCTGGCGAGGCGGCCTGGGCATTCCGGGTGCAGTCATCGGGGGCGCGCTGGCGCTGTGGTTGTTTGCCCGCCGCAAGGGGCTGAATTTTACCCGCCTGGCCGACTTCGCCGCCCCCGGGCTGGCATTGGGGCAAGCCATTGGGCGTTGGGGCAACTATGTCAATCAGGAACTCTACGGGGCACCCACGAACCTGCCCTGGGCAATCTACATTGACCCGCAACACCGCCTGCCCCAATTCATGCAATATGCCCACTACCACCCTCTGTTCCTCTACGAATCCATCTGGAACCTGTTCAACATGGGCGTACTGCTTTACCTGAGCCGCAAATGGCGCGACCGTCTTTTCGCTGGCGACATCATGCTGGTTTATCTGATCATCTACCCTGTGGGGCGCTTCTTCCTCGAATTCCTGCGGCTGGACCCGGCGGAAGTCGGCGGGCTGGACATCAACCAGGCAGTGATGGGCGTGGTTGCGGTCAGTGCTGCGGCTTTCCTGGCGTGGCGGCACCGCCCCGGTGCGCCTGCTCCCGCCGCCCTTGCCCGAGAAAGCAAGCGCCGCAAGCGGCGGAAAAAGTGAGGCTGGCATGTCCTTCATCGTCGCCAACGGGCTGGGTAAACGCTTCGACGATTTCTGGGCTGTCGAAGACTTTACCCTGACCGTAGATCAGGGGGAAGTGGTCGCCGTGCTCGGCCCCAACGGCGTGGGGAAAACCACCACCGTGCGGATGCTGGTTTCGGTGCTCGCCCCCACCCGCGGCAGCGCCACGGTGGCAGGCTACGATGTGCAACGCCAGAGCACCGCAGTCCGTCGCCACGTGGGCGTACTCACCGAGCAACACGGCCTTTACACCCGCATGACGGCACGCGCTTATCTCGATTTCTTCGGGAAGGTTTACAGCCTTGCCCCCAACCAACGACAACAACAAAGCGAAAAATGGCTGGCCTACTTCGGCCTGGCCAAAGTGGGCGATAAGCGCATCGGAACGTTTTCCAAAGGCATGCGCCAAAAACTGGCATTGGCACGCGCCTTGCTGCACGAGCCACCCGTGATTTTGCTCGACGAGCCAACTTCAGCGATGGACCCCGTGAGCGCCAACCTGGTGCGCCAGGCCATCAAATCTTTGCGCTCCGAACAGCGGGCAATTTTGCTCTGCACCCACAACCTTGCAGAAGCCGAAACCCTCGCCGACCGCATCGCCATTATGAGCAAAGGGCGGCTGGCTGCTGTCGGCTCACCAGAGGAACTCAAAGCCCGCTGGCTGGGGCCACCAGTCTTTGAAGCAACGCTCGCCGTGCCGGTGGACAACGGCGCTTTCCGGCAATGGGCAAAAAGCGCTCTGCCGCCTGCTGTCGAAGTGGTTGCTGCCGAACAAAACCGGGTACGCTTCCGCTCTCCCCAATGGAAACGCGACAACCCGCGGGTACTCAAGGCGCTCGTGGAAAGCGGCTACGAGGTGGTCAAAGTCACGGAAGCCGATGCCAGCCTGGAAC
>JALVOR010000041.1:2704-7154 GCA_027026295.1 Anaerolineales bacterium
GTCTATTTCGAGGTCATGAAACATGAAATGGGATGAGTTCAAAACATGGTGGCGCGGGGCGATGCTCGTCACCCGCCGCGAGGTCAACGACCAGTTCAAAGACTGGCGCATTGTCGCGCCAGTGGTGGGGCTGACGCTGTTCTTCCCGCCGTTGATGAACCTTACCGCCAGCGGCCTGGTCAACATGGTCACCAAATACGGGGCGCTCATCGTTGCCGAACGCATTTTCCCCTTCCTGATGATGGTGGTGGGCTTCTTCCCTTCGTCCATTTCGCTGGTGGTGGCGCTGGAAAGTTTCGTCGGCGAGCGGGAACGCCGCACCATCGAGCCTTTGCTGGTAACCCCGTTGAGCGACGGCCAACTTTACCTTGGCAAACTCCTCGCGGTGTTGCTGCTGCCCCTGGCAACCAGTTACCTCGGCATGACAACTTACGCCGTGGGGCTGTACCTGCTCCAGGGCTGGCTGCCGGAACCCGGTTTGCTCGCCATCGTGACCGCGCTGACCACCGTGCAAGCCATTACAATGGTCTCGGCTGCGGTCGTGATTTCCACGCAAGCCACGTCGGTACGGGCAGCCAACCTGCTGGCTTCCCTCATTATCGTGCCGGTGGCGCTGCTGCTGCAAGGCGAAAGCCTGTTGATGTTCTACCACCGCTACAACGCCCTGTGGGCAGCCGTAGGGGTATACCTGGTGGTGACAGTCTTTGCCACTCGCATGGGGCTGGCGCACTTCAACCGGGAAGACCTGCTGGGGCGGGAAATCGACGTTTTTGATCTCCGCTGGGTGTGGCAGACCTTCAAAAAGGGGTTCCTCGGCAATGCCGCTTCGCTGCGCGAGTGGTATCGGCTGTGTTGGGAAGACATCAAACTGCTCTTCATCCCCTCACTGATTGCAGCAGGCTTGATGCTCGCTGCTGCGCTATGGGGCAGCCACATAGTAACTTCTACCCTGCCAATGCACAGCCAGGACGTGACCATCTCGGTAGAGCGGCTACAGAAGTCGTTTCAAATTCTGGAGCACTCGATGGGCAGTTGGCAAAACGCCCCTGTCATCTGGTGGCACAATGTGCGGGCTTTGCTGCTGGCAACAGCGGGAAGCGCCATCTCGTTCGGCGTGTTCGGTATCCTGCTGCCTTTGCTCACCTATGTGGTCGCGGGCGGCCTGCTGGCTTTCCTTGGGCAAGCACAAGCCACCTCTCCGCTAACGCTCTTTGCAGCCTACATGCTACCTCACGGCATCATCGAAATCCCTGCCACGGCGCTGTTCATCGGCTCGATGATTCACCTCAGCGCGATGCTGGCTTCGCCAGCGCACGGCGAAACCTTAGGCGCGTTCTGGCTGCGGGCGTGGGGCTGGTGGTGGCGAATCTTTTTAGGCGTCATCGTGCCCCTGATGGGCATTGGCGCCTTCGTAGAAGCCTACCTCACCCCGCTGATTACGGTATATTTTCTCTCCCATTGAACACCATCCCACAAAAAAAACAAAAGCCTCCGAGTTGCCTCGGAGGCTTGACCTTTTCACGGGAACGGCCTATTTGCCTTCTGCCTGCTCACGCTGGCGCTCGGCGATGATTTCCTGCTGCAAGTGAGCGGGCACTTTTTCGTAGTGCGAGAATTCCATCTCGAACACGCCGCGGCCGCCGGTTAGCGAGCGCAAGTCGGTGGTGTAGCGCAGCATCTCGGCCAAAGGCACTTCCGCGGTAATCACTGAGCGGCCTTTCTCGGTGTCCATGCCCTGCACGCGAGCACGGCGGGTGTTCAGGTCGCCGAGCACATCGCCCATGTTGCCTTCCGGCACAATGATGCGCACTTTGTAAATCGGCTCTAACAGCACAGGGGCGGCATTCTGGAACGCCAGTTTGAAGGCTTCGCGCGAGGCAATTTCAAACGCCACGGGCTTGGAGTCCACAGGGTGCTCTTTGCCATCGTAAACCGCGACCTTGACATTCACCACCGGGTAACCGGCAATCACGCCGTGCTTCATCACACCCTTGATGCCTTTTTCAATGGAAGGCTGGAAACTGGACGAAATCGCGCCGCCGAACACCTCCCACGCGAAGTCGTAATCGCTTTCGGGGTTGGGCTCCACGCGCATGTGCACTTCGGCAAACTGGCCTGCGCCGCCGGTCTGTTTCTTGTGGCGATATTGCGCCTGCCCCTTCTTGGTAATGGTCTCGCGGTAGGGCACCTTGGGTTCTGCGGTATCCATGTTGAGTTGGAATTTGGTGCGGGCCTTGCGGATGGCGACGTCAATGTGTTGATCGCCCATGCCCTGCAAAATGGTTTGCTTGGTAGAACCGTCCTGATACCACGAAAGGGTGGGGTCTTCCTCGCACAGGCGGGTGAGGGTGGAACCCAGTTTGGCAGAATCGGCCTGCGATTGCGGCACCACAGCCACGCGATAAAGCGCAGTGGGGTATTCGGGCATGGCAACCTTCACCGGGCTGCTCTTGTCGCAGAGGGTATCGCCCGTGCCGGTTTCGCTCAGTTTGGGAACGCTGCCAATGTCGCCAGCGTGAAGCACTTTCACGGCAATCTGTTCCTTGCCGCGCAAAATGTGGAGCGTGCCCAGGCGCTCTTCGGTGTTCTTGTTGGCGTTCCACACCCGCGTGTCGGAGTGCATCGTGCCGGCAAGCACCTTGAAGTAGGTGATTTTGCCCACGAAGGGGTCGGCTGTGGTCTTCCACACATAGGCCGCCAGGGGGGCGCTGTCGTCGGCTTTGAGTTCCACCGGCTCGCCGTTGGCGTCTTCGGCGGGCAGCGGTTTGGCCTCGGCGGGGGAAGGCATCAGGGCAAGCATGGCTTCCAGCAACGGCACCAGGCCAACTTCCTTTTCACCCGCAGCGGCAAACACCGGCACATAATCGCCCTGCATCACCACGGCTTTCAGGCCGCGCATCACCTCTTCGGCGCTCAGTTCTTCTCCCTCGAGGTATTTTTCCAGCAGGCTGTCGTCGCCCTCGGCGGCGGCTTCCACCAGCGCCATGCGGGCTTCTTCGGCAGCGTCAGCATATTCCGCGGGGATGTCTTGCGCTTCAGTGCCCGCGCCGGCATAAGCCTTCATGCTCATCAGGTCGATGATACCCTGGAAATTCTCGCCCTCGCCCCACGGCAACTGCACGGGAATGAAGCGGGCGTTGAAGGTTTCCTCAGCCTGGGCAAGCATCTTTTGGAAATTGGCGTTATCGCGGTCCATCTTGTTGACCACCAGGAAACGCGGCAGGCCAAACTTGTCGGCATAAGACCACGCCACCTCGGTGCCTACTTCCACACCAGCGACGGCATCCACCAGCACCACCGCGCCATCGGCCACGTAGAGCGCCGAAATTACCTCACCCACAAAGTCGGTGTAGCCGGGGGTATCGAGGAGGTTGATTTTATGGTCTTTGTATTCCACCGGAATCACAGCGGTGGAAAGAGACAGGCCGCGACGGACTTCCTCATCTTCGAAGTCGGAAACCGTCGTGCCGTCCTTGATGCTGCCCACACGGGTGGTTGCCCCAGTGAAGTGAAGCAAGGCTTCAGCGAGCATGGTTTTGCCCGCGCTGCTATGGGAAACCAGCGCAAGGTTGCGAATCGATTCAGTCGTGTATTCTTTCATGGGAGGCCCTTTCCATAATGGGATTACTCGCGGGGAGCGAGGTTGTGTCGCAGCAAGCAGAGGGTATTTTAAGGGAAGAAGGCGAAGTTGTCAAAGCAGCAAGGGCGGGTGCGAGGATATGATGACATTTGTGACTTTTTCTTGACAGCATAGCCCCTCTCTGGTAAACTTTTGCTCGCAATTCAAGCATTGGTCCCGTGGTGTAGCCTGGTTTAACACGCCGCCCTGTCAAGGCGGAGAGCGCGGGTTCAAATCCCGTCGGGACCGCAGAGCGTAATTTTTGAGCCTCGGCTCTCAACGAGTTACTCAACTCGCTGAAGGCCGGGGCTCAACGCTTTTAACGCTCCGGCCCGAAGAAAGGGGTAAAACCATGGCCGATGCTCAAAATTCTCCTCAATCTCCCCTCTGGATGCAGGTGCCTTTGCTCACGGTCGCCGAAGTGGCCGATTGGGCCAAGGTGAGCCCAAAAACCATCTACCGCTGGATCGAAGAGGGACGCCTGGAAGCCATCCGTTTCGGCGACCGCACCTACCGCATCCCCGTGCCGTCGCTGGAGCGCTACCTGCGCGAACAAGGCCACGGCGCCCTCATCGATGAACTGGGCACTTAGGGGGCGCGCCATGATGAGCAACCACAGCCCGTCTTCCTTCGGGTTCACTGAACCCAAAAGAAACTACTTCCCTGTACCTAACGAATGGTTCGAGTACGTGGACAACCTTCCCCATGGCGCGCTTTTTGTGCTGCTCTACCTGATGAAGCACACGTGGGGGCACCGGCAGGTCAAAGATGTGCTCCACATTTCCCTGCAGGAAATCCGCACGGGCCGCCGCCATCGCGGAAAACGCCTGG
>JALVOR010000042.1:0-6844 GCA_027026295.1 Anaerolineales bacterium
CGGACACTCCCTTTTCAACCCTGAACGACGCCGATTTGCACAATCTGCCTCAGTAACATTTTCATTTGGTGGTTATCTCCCCCTTCGGTAACATTTTCATTTGACCTGACAGGTGGCATTTCAGGTTTCAGGGGGCAACAGTGTACACAAAATATGGTAACTGTTCAACCTTGGGAAAACAGGCACAGAGGGCTGAACCATTGCATTCGTTCAATCAGCGCTAACCTGCGAAATCGGCAGGCTCTCCTTGCCAAGGCTGAGCAGATACTCGGCTGGATAATTACGAATTTGGAAATTGATAACCAACTCACTTGCAAAAAAAGCAAAAATCTGCTAACCTGTCTACGTAATCCTCGACAACCGCTTTTTTTACTATAGAAAGGAGGAAGTTGTGACACTCGGTGGATATGCCAATCGGATTGCCTGGATTGACCTGACAGAAGGGAAGGTCGAATACAAGCCCTTGCCGGAAGAAGATGCCCGAAAGTATATCGGCGGGCGCGGCCTGGGCGTCAAATTCGTATTCGACAACGGGCCACAGGTAGACCCGCTCTCCCCTGAAAATATTTTATGCTTCATGAACGGGCCTCTTACCGGCTCGGAAGCCAACATGAGCGGGCGCATGGCCATTGTGACCAAATCGCCGTTGACCGGCACGGTGACCGACAGCCACCACGGCGGCTGGAGCGCAGCCCGCCTGCGCTGGGCCGGCTTCGACGGTCTGGTGTTCAAAGGCAAAGCCGACAAGCCGGTTTACGCCTACGTTCACGATGGCAAAGTGGAGTTGCTTGATGCTTCAGACGTCTGGGGCAAAGGCGTGCACGACACCGTCAAGTACTTCCAACAGAAATACGGTGAAAAAGATTTGTCGGTTCTCTCCATCGGCCAGGCTGGTGAGCGGGGCTCGCTCTTTGCCAGTTGGATCAACGAAGACGATCGCGCCAGCGGGCGCGGGGGCACCGGCACCGTCGGCGGCAGCAAGCACCTCAAAGCCATCGTCATCAAAGCCCCGAAAGCCATCGTCAAAGCCAAAGACCGTGAAGCGTGGAAAGCAGCCCATGAGCGCGCCCTGAAAGCCATCATGGCCGAAGAAAACATCACCAGCCCGCGCAAGGGCGGCCTCTCGGTCTATGGCACCAACGTGCTGATGAACATCACCAACAGCATCGGCGCCCTGCCCACCAAGAACAGCCAAAAGGCATCTTTCGGCGAGCACGCCGAGAAAACCAGCGGCGAATATGTCCGGGAGAACGTGCTGGTCAACGACCCCACATGCCACGCCTGCCCGGTCGCCTGCAAGAAAGAAGTAGAAATCACCTACGGCCCGTGGAAGGGCTTGCGCATGGAATCGGTCGAATACGAGTCGGCGTGGGCGTTTGGTGCCAACTGCGGCAACGACGACATTGCCACCATCGCCAAACTGATCGACATGTGCAACGACTACGGCTTTGACACCATTGAAATGGGCAATGTCCTCTCCGTTTATATGGAAGCCAGCCAACGCGGCTACGTGGACGGCGAAAAACTGGATTGGGGCGACACGATGGGCATGGTGGCCTTCGTGGACAAAATCGCCGCGCAGGAAGGCGTGGGTGCCATTCTGGCCCAGGGCGCTGCCCGCGCAGCCAAAGCCTTTGGGCACCCCGAACTCTCCATGACCGTCAAAGGCCAGGCTATCCCTGCCTATGACCCGCGCGGCCTGAAAGGCATGGGCATTGGCTACGCCACATCCAACCGCGGCGCATGCCACCTGCGGGCTTACACCCCCGCTGCCGAACTCGGCGTGATGCCCTTCAACTCCCTCAAAGTGGACCCGCTCGAATGGAAAGGCAAGGGCGAACTGGTTGCCATTTTCCAGAACTTCCACGCCTTCTCCGACAGCATGGATATCTGCAAATTCAGCGCCTTCGCCGAGGGTGCGGAAGAATACGCTCAACAATACTCGGCCATGGTGGGCATTCCCTTCACCGCCGACGACGTGATGAAGACCGGCGAGCGCATCTACAACCTGGAACGATACTACAACAACTTGGTCGGTTTCCGTGAAGGCAGCGACTACCTGCCGAAGCGATTCCTGGAGGAACCCTCCGACCAGCCGGGCTCCGAAGGCCAGGTCTGCGAACTGGAACCCATGCTCGAAGAGTACTACAAAGTGCGCGGCTGGGAAAACGGCGTGGTGCCGGAAGAAAAACTCAAGGAACTGGACATCGCCTGATTTCCTTTCCCGCTCAATAATCAAAGCCCTCACAGGTCTTGTCAACCTGTGAGGGCTTTCTCGCGCCTGTCGTGTAATGCTTCGGCCCACGACCTCGGGCGCACAGCCACCTCAGCCCCCCGCCCGCAAGGTCTTCTGCCCAAAACGGGCTATGAACTCATCCACCAACGATTCTTCGATGCAGATTTCCAGGCGCGTTTGCCCCACAGCAAGCGACCCGATGCGAAACGGCTCCATCCGCGTAAGGGTCGCCTCCCATCCCGGCGCCTGAAGATACCCTTCCGAAAGCAGTTTTCCCCCCATTTCCTGAAGATACATTACCAGCAGAAAAAAGGGAATGCCCCGGATCTCGCGGACAATCACCCGCCGCGACATTACCCACCGCCTACCGGGGGAAAGATATCCACTTTGTCATCCGGCTGCAAAGGCGTCTCAAAGCCTTTTTCCATGTAAATGACTTCTCGCCCGTTGACAAACAACTTCATGTGCCGGTGAAAGCGCATCTCGGCATCCAACAGTTCATCCCGCAGTGGCGGATACATGGCAACAAGACGTTCCACCAACGCCTGCACGGTGGTACCGGCTGGCATTTCCACTTCCACCGTTTTCCAGCCAACGATATCGCGCAAGGTCGCGTAAAAATTCACTTTGTACATCAAGGTTCTTCTCTCTATATTTACAGTTTTGTTCCTTGAAACCTGTTGCCCGTATCAAGGGCACTGAATGATGCCCTGAGCCCACAAACATGCGCCGCACACCGGGAAAGTGTCGTTGCCCAAACAATCCTCTTCGTTGGATTCCACCAGATCGCAGCCGCCACAGAAAGTGCATGGAGCAAACACAAAATTGTGCAAGCGCTCGCGATAAGCAACATAACCCGGGTCCAGCCAGATGTCTTCCAGCGACCGTTCACGGACGTTGCCAACGACATGCTTTTTCACCACACGCCGCCGGCCATTCAGATAGGTGACATGCGAGTGCATCAGCGGCCAGCAAGGGCTGACATTGCCATCCCACGCAATAGACATCGTGCCGCGCTCGACGAAATCACAAGTGTCGTTAGCGCCGCTCCAATTGTTACCGGCATAACTGATGTTCAATTGCGAATTGAACACCTCGAAAAGCGCATCGCGCGTATACTCGTTAAAATCCATCTTGGGGAGGCTAAGGTAAGGCAAATGGGGAGCACGCATATACGCCACATCCCGCATCGAGCGAGAATACAGGATTTCATCCATCATCGCGGGCGTAGCAGGCTGCAAATTGCTCACCGAAAAATACTGCGCCTTGAAAGACTTGCCGAGGCGGATAATCTCCGGCAAATCGGCAATGTTGCGTTTCATGGCGACGAAAGCCACACCAATTTCAGGTTTGGGGTAATGCTCTTTAGAACGCATTCGGGCAAAACGCCGCATGTTTTCAATAATTTGAGGAAGGCGCGCGCCCAGACGCACATCGGCATAGGTTTCTTCCGAAGCACCATCCAGTGAAACCCACAACAAATCCAGACCGGTATCAATCAAACGGCGCGATATCTTTTCCGTTAGCGTGGTGCCATTGGTTATCAACTCAACCTTTACCCCCAATGCTTTTACCCGTTGTATCCATTCTATCGTTTTGGGGTTAAACAGCGGCTCGCCAATGCCGCCAAAATAGACGTCGGGCATGGGGTCCAATTGCTTCAGGCCTTCCAGAATGGCCTCGAAGGTCTCCTCGGTCATGTGGCCAATGGTTTGATCCCAATCATTGCGGAAGCAGGTAATACAATCCAGGTTACAAGCCACCGTAGGCTCAATGTATATTTTGGTCAAGTGGGTCACCGGGCGGTGCATCCGCACAAAGTTTTCTCCCTCATCCAGTCGTACCTTTGCGCCTGGCTTCAAGCCGTAGTGCTTCATAACTTCCGGCGGCAACACGAGACGTCCTTCTTCGTCAACTTCTGCCCACGCAATGGTCTGCTTGGTCGTGTGGTCCTCTACAGGCACATCTTCCAAACGCAAAAAAGCGGATAGCAAATCTTTCATATTACACACTTCCTATACATGATGGGGTTGGGCGATTATACCACCTTCATTAGCCGACAGGGCCACGCTCAGTAAGAAAAACCGCGAGGCGGTAAAACCCGGGCATGACTGCTTCCCGCCCCGTTTCCTGACACTGTGAGCGTCTCCTGGCATCCTCATTACACTTTTCGTTATAACAGATAGGAGTTACGCAGTTCCTTCCCTTTATGTCACCGCGAGGCGGTCGTAGACCGCCGAAGCGGTCTCCTCCACCGTCTGGGAGATGGCTTCGCCGCCTATGGCGGCTCGCCATGACATGAAAACGAGCGCTTCTACGAGCAACTGCGTAAGTCCTAACAGAATTGCAATTCGCTCCCGCCCCGCCCAAAGCCTCAACAAAAAAAGGAGCACCGTTTACAATAGATGCACGTCATCCCTTTCAACGAGCGTGTATTGTGACCTCTCTCCTGCTTGGCGAACTGGCCGCCCTCAGTGCCTCCCTCTGTTTTACCTTCGGCCCCACCCTGTTTACCATTGCCGGGCGGCAACTCGGCTCACTGACCACCAACCGCATGCGCCTGCTGCTGGGCGTGGCCTATTTCCTTGTCATCCACTGGATTATCTTCGGCACGCCCTATCCCCACATGGCGACCAGGCCACTCATCTACATGCTGCTTTCGGGCGTCGTGGGGCTGGCGCTTTCCGATGTTTTCCTTTTCGAAGCCTTTCTGCTGGTCGGGCCACGCATTGCGCTGCTGATCATCAACCTTGCACCCGTGCTGGCAACCGCGATGGCATGGGTGTTGTTGGATGAGCGCCTTAGCCTGCCCCAACTTGCAGCCATTGCCGTGGTGCTGGGCGGCGTAAGTTGGGTGGTGCTGGAACGCGGCGCGGCGGATGAAGAAGGCAAGCGGGAACGCCACTACGCCCCGCGCGGGCTGGCCTACGCGCTGATTGCCGCCGTGGTAGGCGCTTTCGGCGTACTGTTCGCCAAAATGGGCATGAACGCCAACATTAACCCAATTTCCGGCGCCACAGTGCGCCTTTCCGGCGGCATGGCCGTGCTCTGGCTGTGGACAATCCTCGCAGGCGACCTCATGCCCACCTTGCAAAAAGTGCGCGCCAACCCCAAAGCCCTCCGTATGGTCGCCATTGCCGTACTCGTTGGGCCCGTCATCGGCGTGTCGCTTTCCCTCTATGCCCTGAAAACCATTCCTGTGGGCATCGCCACCACGCTGGCTTCCCTGCCGCCTGTGCTGCTGCTACCCGTCAGCCATTGGGTTTTTCACGAAAGGATCACCCCGCGCGCCATCATCGGCACGGTCATCGCCACGGCGGGCGTGGTTTGGCTGCTCACCCTCTGATTTTTTCTGACCATGTGCGGACGATTTACCCTCACCCTCACCGCCGAAGGCCTCGCCAACGCCTTCGAGCAATTCGCCTGGCCGCCTGAAATCCAGCCCCGCTACAACATCGCCCCGGGGCAACCTGTCCTCGCCATACCCAACGACGGCAGCGGGCAGGCAACCCATTTCCTCTGGGGTTTCATCCCTGCGTGGGCAAAAGACCCGCGGCGCTACCGCTTCATCAATGCCCGCGCCGAAACTGCCGCCCAAAAGCCCGCCTTCCGCAATGCCTTTCGCCGGCGGCGCTGCCTGGTTCTTGCCGACGGCTTCTACGAATGGCACGGCAGCGGTAAACAGCGCCAGCCTTACTACTTCACGTTGCGCGGCCGCAAGCCCTTTGCCATCGCCGCCATTTGGGAAACCTGGCACGGCCCCCACGGCGAGGAACTCGACGGCTGCGCGCTGCTGACCACCCAGGCCAACGCCGTGGTCGCGCCCGTGCACAAGCGTATGCCGGTCATCTTGCCGCCAGAAGCCTTCACCGCATGGCTGGCGCCGGGCGAAGCGTATCCTGAGCGCCTGCAAACCCTGCTGAAACCTTACCCTGCTGAAGCCATGCAGGGCTGGCCGGTTTCTGCAGCGGTCAACAGCCCCCGCACCGACGCCCCTCACCTCATCGAGGCGGTCGTGCCATGATTGCCGGGGTGGTGCTGGCAGCGGGGCAGGCGCGGCGCATGGGCGGCAAACTCAAACAATGCCTGCCATGCCGCGACGAGGCGTTAGTGCATCGCGCCGCGCGCGTGTTGTTAGAAGCCCAACTGCAGCCGGTGGTCGTGGTCACGGGGGCAGGCGCAGACCAGGTGGGGGAAGCCATCGCTGACCTGCCCGTGGAAACCGTTTTCAACCCCCAATGGGAAGCCGGGCAAAGCACGTCGGTGCGCGCCGCCATTCGGGCGCTGGAAACACATGCCCCCGCCGCAGCCATTGTGCTCCCCGCCGATCAGCCTTTCGTGCCCGTAACGCTCATCCATCATTTGCAAAAAATCTGGCGCGACACTGCCACCCCCATTGTCACCACGTTCATCGCCGGGCAGCCCAGCACGCCGGTGCTCTTAGATGCTGCCGTTTTCCCCCATTTGCTCACCCTTACAGGCGACCAGGGCGCACGGGCGCTTTTCGGGCGCTTTTCGCCTGCTCGCGCTCACTGGCACGACACGCGCGCCCGCGTCGAAATCGATACGCCCGAAGATTATCGCCGCTGGTGCTTTGACGAGCAGTGA
>JALVOR010000042.1:6854-20044 GCA_027026295.1 Anaerolineales bacterium
CGTCAGCCGAGGGCTATTTCAAAGGGTAACTGCTCAGCCTTGGGAAGACAGCCCGCGGATGAAAGCGGACAATCACGGATGGTACGGATCTTTGGAACGCCAAGAAAGCAAAGCAAATTCTGCGTTTTCGTGGTTCTTCTATGTCTTCTGTGGTTTTCAATCTGCGGGATCTCTGCGGTTTCCCTTTGGTGCTGAACGGTTACCCTCAAAGGTCTATTTGTTAGCCGGATTGAAATAGTTGTAAACTGCTTCACCCAAATCGGCTAACAAATTCGAGCCGTAATCCCACAGCAGCATATCTTTGCGATAAAGGTAAATCGCCAAAACATAGTTGCCGCCGGGGGTATAGACAACGCCGGCATCGCTGATTACATGGATGGCCCCATCGGGGCCGGTCACCCAGCCGTGCTTGTGCGCCACACGCGTGCCTTCGGGCACGCTGGCTTCCAGCAACACACCGATTTTGTTGCGCGCCAGCAAGTCCAGCATGCGGCGGCATTCGTTTTGCGTAATCTCGCCGGGGAAAGCAGCCGCGAGGGCGCCGCCGCCGGTTTCCGAACATTTGTAAAGGTCGGCCAGCAATGTGCCCATTTCGGCAGGCGTGGTCTGGTTGTAGGGGTCAGGGTCGGTGGAAATATCGGTGCGCTGATTGGCAGGGGTGCGGTAAATCGCCAGCAAGGGCGCACCAGCGTAGAAATAACCGGCAAGGAAGGTGTTTTCCAGGCCCAAAGCGCGCATATCGTTGGAGACTTCCAGCGGGCCGCGCTCGCGATCAATCACGTTTTCCATCAGCCAATCGGCGGGGTCGTTACCCGATTTGTCCACCATTTCTTCGAGCCAGCGGCCAACCTCACCCGGTGGGTTGAGGCCGTCCACCCGGCGGAACACCGACACCATGACCGGAATTTTGATCGTGCTTGCGGCAGTGAAAGCCACATCAGGCGGCATGGGCACTTCACGCCCGTTGTCGGTGACAAAGTAAATTTCTTCACCAGTCTGCAGATCGAGCAAATACAGCCCCATGATGCCATCGAAGCCTTCCACCTTGGCGGTCTGCTGCAAAAGCACCCGGAGGTTGTGGAAAGAGGGGCGCGGCGGCACAGAACGGTTGAGGGGCAAATCTACCGTGCGCTCGGCAGGGGAATACATGGCACGCTCAATGAGCGGTATCGCCCGGTCAATATCCAGCGTCATTCCCGGCTGGCCGGGCTTGAACTGCACCGTGCCCACCACGGGCTGCGGAGGAACGGGCGGCTGGTCGTAGCGCGCCGCGATTTCGCTTTCCAAATAGGCACGCAGGCGCGCTTCAGAATAGTGCGCCACCAACGGCACTTTCGGCGGTGGCGGCATCTTGCCCCAAAGGTAATCCCAAAAACCGGCCCAAAACGAAGTCCGCATGCCGGCCTGCTCCACCGCCGCCATCATGGTGTCAATATCCAGCGTGAAACCAACCACCGTGGGCGAAAAGTGAATGACCGCATCGCCGTAACGCAATTCAACGGGCCGGTTGAACACTTCCGTCAGCCTTTCCGCCGCCTGCTGGCGGGTCAAACCGCCCACCGGCACCCCGCCAATGGTGGTTCCCGGCGGCAGCAGCGCGCGGAAACGGCTGTAACTCACCAACTGGAATGCCAAAAGCCCAAACGCCCCCAAAAGGGCAAAAGTGGCAAACAGGCGCACAAGCGAAAGTGTAGGGCGTACTCGTTGTTGGAACATGCTTTCCTCGTCAAAGCAGCAAGCAAACCCGCCGCGGCAGGGCAATATCGTGCTACCAGATAATTCACAGGCTGCCACAGCGGCAACCATGCCAAGTCTGACTGCCAATTCTACCACTTTGGAGTACAATTAGGGCGCACAAATCTTCTACCCCTTTCCTAAGAGAGGTTCCCGATGCTCCGAGCCTGGCTAATCTATCTCTCCAAAGCCCAATGGGCGCAACGCATGATGAGCAACTGGTCTATCGCCTGGCGGGTGGCTTCCCGCTTCGTTGCCGGTAGCAAACTGGAAGACGCCATCCGCGTAACCAGGGAACTCAACGAAAAAGGCATCTTTGTCACCCTGGATCATCTGTGGGAATCCACCACCAACCTCGACGAAGCCGAGCAGGCCACCCAAGACATCCTCACCATGTTGGACGCCCTGCACGAGAACGACACCAAAGCCAACGCGTCCATCAAACTGACGCAGATCGGGCTGGCATTGGACAAAGCCCGCTGCGAAGAAAACCTGCGCCGCATCCTCTCCCGCGCCAGGGAATACAACATCATGGTGCGCATTGACATGGAAGATTCCCCATGGGTGGATGCTACCCTGGAACTCTACGACAAGATGCGCGCCGAAGGGCTGGAAAACGTCGGTGTGGTTATTCAATCATATCTTTACCGCAGCGAAGGCGATGTGCACCAACTGATGACCAAAGGTGCGCGCGTGCGCCTGGTGAAAGGCGCCTACAAAGAGCCGCCCGAAATCGCCTACCCCCAAAAGCAGGATGTGGACGCCGCTTTCGACCGCCTTGCCCGCATGTTAATCGACGGCGCAAAGGCCGCCGGGGCACCCAAAGCCAGCGAAGACGGCAAATGGCCGCCCATTCCGGCCATTGGTTCCCACGACGAAGACCGCATTGCCTATGCGAAAGGCTATGCTGCCAGCGTGGGGCTGCCCAAAGAAGCGCTGGAATTTCAGATGCTCTACGGCATCCGCCGCGACCTGCAACGGGAACTCGCTGCCGAAGGCTACCCCGTGCGCGTTTACGTGCCCTACGGCACCGAATGGTATCCCTACTTCATGCGCCGCCTTGCAGAGCGCCCCGCCAACCTGTGGTTCTTCATCTCCAACTTCTTCCGCAAGTAACACGGACCTCTGCAAAAACCTTCGGGGAAGCCCACCAGCGGGCTTCCCCACTTTTGTTCAGCCGCAAAGAAATGGGGCTACCATCCTCGCAGGAAATCTTCCCATTCGCGGCGGGCGCGCAAATAATGCCGAAAACGGTAAAACGCGCTCAACGGCGGCGGGGCGGGTTCCCGCAACAGGCGCATGGAAGTTTCGTGGAGCGGGCGTCCGCCCTTTTTGGTGTTGCATTCGGCACACGCCGTGACCAGATTCTCCCACGTATCCTGCCCGCCGAGGCGGCGCGGCACCACGTGGTCAATGGTGGGCTTGCTCACCCGCCGCCCGCAATACTGGCAGATGTAATCATCACGGCGAAAGATTTCCTCGCGGGTCAGTTTGGGGCGCGGACGCGGACGCTTCACCATGTAGCCCAGCCGAATCACCGAAGGAATTTCAAAGACCGCCCGCGCTGTGGCAATTTTCCCCCGCCCGTTGAGCACCAGCCGGGCTTTCTCGGTCAACAGCAACCCCATCGCCCGCCGGACAGTGCACACGCCCAGCGGTTCGTAATTGGCATTCAACACCAATACAGGGGCAGAAAGGTTGGCTGGCATAGTAATCCAACAGGCAAACGAGGCCCCGCCTTCGTCAGGCGGAAAAGCCCCCAAACACCGCGACTACTTGTTGCCATTATAGCACAATGGTGGTAGAATTGGCTTAGCACTGCACCGCTCAATCCCGTTTTTCTTCAGGAGGCATTTCCATGGACATGACCGCATTCTGGTGGTTTTTCGGCGCGCTCGCCTTGATTTTCTTCTTCATTGCCTTGTTCCACATTTACGATATGGGCCCCGCCATCCGCGAAGCGTTCCATCCGGCGCCGTCGTCCACCATTCCCCACCATGCACCGGAAGCCCACGAACCCGAACCCGCGGCTACTGCTCCGGCGCCGTCGGAAGAAGACGACCTGAAGAAAATCGAGGGCATCGGCCCCAAAATCGAAGCCGCCCTCAAAGCCGTGGGCATCCGTACCTTTGCCGATTTAGCCGCCAAGTCGCCTGCGGAACTGCAGGTCATCCTCGACGAAGCCGGCTTTGCCCGCATCAGCAACCCCGAAACCTGGGCCGAGCAGGCCGCCCTCGCCGCCAAAGGCGAATGGGACAAACTTGCCGCCCTGCAGGAATCCCTCAAAGGTGGCCGCCGCGTCCCCGCATAACGGCCAGCCAACCCCCAGCCGGTTTACCCGGCTGAACAGTGATAACAAAAACCGTCCGGACAACCCCGGACGGTTTTCTTTCTTGGGGAGGGAAGGGGGCAGATGAGCCGAGCGCCTGGCCTGAGCGAAGTCGAAGGCCGGGCGAGGCTCATCGGGGGATAGGAGAGATTGGCTATGGGGCGGGATTTTGTCAGTCAATCAGATTCTCAGTGTTTTCCACATTCAACGCAGCAGCCCGCCTCACACCGCGGTGAAATACTGCGCTTCCACATCCTCCCGCGTTTCGCCTTCGGGCAACCGCAAGAAAGCCGCCATCGCGGGCGTCACCGCGGCGATTTCCTCTGCCATGCACCACGCCACCCGCCGAATGGAAAAATGGGCATTCGGCGCCGTGCGCAGCCGCAGGAAATGAAACGCCTCACGCAGATTGAAGGCGGCCAGCACCCGACGGTTGAAGCCATTGGGCACCACATACGAAGCGACGTCAGGGTTCCACGCCGCCAACGCCTCGTAAGTTGCCGCCGCACTCTCCATTGCCGCCCGATAGTCGCTTTCCATGCCGATTTCCGTGACCAGTTTCGGCACGGCATAGCCCAGGCGGGCAGTGAGCGGCTGGGGCGTTTGCGTCATCATGCGGTGGCGCTTGAATTCGTAATACGCCCCCTGATCCATCACCAAATCAAAGGTGTAAGTAGCATATTCCAGTTCGCGAGGCGGCATGTCGTGCTCACCCAGCACGCCGATGATATCCTCCGCCAATGCCCGGCGCCCGGCAGCAGGCAGCCCGTGAACGTGGTTGAAATAGTCCACATACGGGCGGTTGCCATAACGGTAAAGCAGCGCCGCCAACGCGCGCACCTCGCCCTTGGGTTCCCACGTGACCAGATGGCACCACGCATCGCTGTACGTGCCGCCGGTGCGGAAGCCTTCCAGGTAACGGGAAACCGCCTCGGCGCTGCGCTGCCAGCCTTCCACCGCTTCCACATAGCGCAACAGGGTAGGCACTTCCGCCTGCGCCGCGGCATGGATGGCTTCCCCAATTTGGCGCACCTCTGCCAAGGGGTGGGAAAGCATCTTCCGCAGGGCATGTGCCAACGTGCGGGCGTTGATGGTTACGCCAAGATTGGCTTGCGCTGCAGCAGGCAGCAAAAAGCGGCACACATCGGCATATTGCGAGCGGTGTCTGGCATCCCAGGCACGCTCACTTTCGTTCTCGCCGCGGGGATGGCGGCGGGCAATTTCGTCGCGAGCAGCCGCCATGCAGCGGTGGTATGCCGCAAACAGCCCCCGCACGGTTTGGCGGTAGCGGTTTCGCAGGTCGGGCTGGCCGGCAAGTTCGGGCGGCTCGACGAAGTCGTCTTCCCCAAGCGGCTGGTAGCGGGTGGATTTTTCGGTGTAGGAAGCCAGCCGGTTGGATTCCAATACCTCGGTGGCAAGGCGCGAAACGCCTTCCACGGCAAGGTGCAGCACGGCATGCTCAGCCACCGAAGCATGCCCATAGCCCAGCACCCATTTTTCGTGAAAGCGGCTGCTTTCCGGCTCGTTCAGCGCCGCGGCGTTCTCGTCCAGCGGGCGCGGCGAGCGGGAAGTCTTCGCGAAGGCCACGGCAATCACTTCGGGGGCATATTCTTTCGGGGAAAGCAAATAGATTCGGGGCATGACAACTATGTTCCGGTGCTCCAGTGTTCCGGTGTTTCAAGGCCGTAAGGTTCAGGCTCTCGCGCGAGCAGCAAAAACGGCTTCGGCGGCTTCGATGTCGCGGCGGATTTGCTCAGCCAGGGCCTCGGGCGAGGGAAAACGGTGTTCCTCCCGCAGGCGGGCGACAAAATGCACCACAACTTCCTGGCCGTAAAGGTCGCCAGAGAAACCCAGCAGGTGGGCTTCCAGCCGCGGGGCAACGGGCTTGTCTTCGAAGGTTGGGCGCACACCTATATTGACTACGGCGGGGTAAGTCTCCTCACCCACTTCAGCAAGGCAGGCATACACGCCCGCCGCGGGCATCATGCGTTTGGGCCACACCGCCAGGTTTGCCGTGGGGAAGCCCAACTTCCGCCCGCGCCCTTCCCCGTGCACCACCTTGCCGGGCACGGCATAGCGCCGCCCTAACATGACAGCCGCGCGGGCCACGTCGCCCGCTGCCAATGCCTGCCGAATGCGGGTGGAAGACACCACCTCACCATCGAGGCGATAGGCCTGCACCACGTGGACGGTATAGCCCAACGCCTCACCCAACCGCTTCAGGGCAGGAATATCGCCCTCGCGATTGCGCCCCAAGGCAAAGTCATAGCCCACCCACAGACGCCGCAAGCCCAAATGGTCGCGCAGGGCCTGCATGAACTCGCGGGCGCTGCGCCGGGCGATTTCCCGATCGAAGGGATGCGTCACCAGCACATCAGCGCCCAAGGCAGCAATGCGCTCGGCTTTCTCTTCGGGCGGGGAAAGGTAAAACGGGCTGCGGCGGTTGCCCAGCACCTCGGCAGGGTGGGGGTAAAACGTGACCACTACCGCGGGGGCATTATGCCGGTGCGCTTCGGCCACGAAATCACGCAACAAGGCCTGATGCCCGCGATGGACACCATCGAACGACCCAATGGTAACCCAGGCACCCTGCAGGTGCAGCGGTTCCAACGAATGCACATGCTGCATTTTCAGGAAGCAAAGAAGACTTTCTTGGGCTGAAGTTCGTCGGTTTCGGCAATGTAGGTCATCACCGCTACCAGATCGCCTTGCTCGGTGAGCGCCCGCACCATCTCGCCATCGGAAAGTTCCAAATCCTTGGGCTTGATGCGGTGCCCGTGGCGCACCAGTTCCACCTCGTCGGGGTCGAGTTCAATCATCGGCCACTCGGAAAGCGCATCGGCGGCGGGCAACAGGTAGCGATACCATTCACCCTTGCGGAAAGCCTCTTCGAGGCGGCGCAGGGGCACGGCATCCCGCAACGTGAAACGTCCGCTCTGAGTGCGGCGCAAGCCCACCAGATGCGCACCGCAGCCCAGTTCCTTGCCAATGTCGTGGGCCAACGAGCGCACGTAAGTGCCCGAGGAGCAGTGCACGTCCACCACCACCTCCGGCGGCGCCCATTCCAGCAATTCCAGACTATAGACGTTGATTTTGCGCGGTTTGAGGTCGACTTCCTTGCCCTGCCGCGCCAAATCGTAAGCGCGCTTGCCCTTCACGCGTACCGCCGAATAAGGCGGCGGCACCTGCTCGATTTCACCCACGAATTTCTGCAAAATCTGCTCAAAATCCTCTTCGGTAATCTCTTCCCAGGGGGAAGTGGTGGTCGTACGGCCTTCGGCGTCATAGGTGTCGGTGCTGCTGCCCAGACGGATGGTCGCCATGTAACGCTTGTCAGAGGCCGAAACCCACTCGCTCAGACGCACGGAAGGCCCAATGAGCACCACCAGCACGCCAGAAGCCCGCGGGTCCAGGGTGCCGGTATGACCGGCGCGACGAATGCCTGTACCGCGACGAATAATCTGCACTACCTGGTGCGAGGTCATGCCCACTGGCTTGTCTACCACCAGCACACCAGAAACGACATCTCGAATCATACTTTCAGTATCCATCAATGTTCTCCCTCTTCGATAGAATGCTGTGCGTGTATCAAAAGTTCGCGAGTTGCAGCCAAAACGGCTTCCTGCACTTCTTGCAAAGCGCCTTCAATGGTCGCCCCGGCTGCAGGAGCATGACCACCGCCTCCGAAGCGCACCGCAAGGGTGGAAACATCCCACCCCGGGCGCGCCCGCCAACTAACTTTGACCGTGCCATCGGGCTGTTCCACAAAAATCACGCCCACAGCAGCGCCGCGCACGGTGGGTAAATAGCCCACCAGGTCGGCATCGTCGTTGCCGCTGTAACCACTCACTTTGCGGTCTTCCAGCGTCAGGGAAGTCCACACCAGGCCGCCTTCCATTTGCACACGACTCAAACCCCGCCCCCAGTAACGCAACGACTCAAAACTGCGTTCCACGAGCGCCTTGAAATACAATTCGCTCAGGTTGGCGCCGCGCTCCACAAGGCTGGCAGCAAGCCGCAGCGTGTGAGGCGTCACATTGGAGGTACGGAAACCAATGGTGTCGGTAAGCATGCCGGTCAGCAGAGCCTCGGCTGCCTGTGGTGTGATTTCAAAACCCCACAACGGCAGCAACTCGGCCAGCATGGCGGCTGTGGCTACCGCCTCCGGCACAACGATGTTGACGGCAGCAAAGCGGGTGTTGGTCTTGTGGTGGTCAATGTTGATATCCACCGGCCACTCAGGAAGCCAGGCCTTTCCGCCCCGGTCAATATCGCCGCAGTCCACCAGAATACGGCAATCGGCGTGGGGATCGCCCTGGGAAACCACCCGCGCCGCGCCCGCGAGGTGACGGAAAGCAACGGGCACGCCATCAGCCAACGCAACGGTGACGGTTTTACCGGCGGCTTCCAACGCCAGCCCCAGCCCCAATGCAGAGCCTACAGCATCGCCATCAGGCCGCGCGTGGGACACAATGCTGACAGTACGGGCTGCTTTCAGACGCTCCCCGGCAGCAGCCACGAGTTCGGATTTGAACATATTACCTCGTTTACATGGTATACGATGCGCGTAAAAATTGCAACCGGGTTGGGCGGGCCGCTACCTGGTTAATTGGTTACCTGGTCGTTGCCCGGTCTGCCGTGTCATCAATGAGACACTATCCACTTTCTGTTGCTGTTTCACGCGGGAGGGCACGGTACGATGCAGGGGAAATCCGCGCCCATCCGTTCCACAATGCTTGGTGCTACGCCTCGTTCTCTTCTTCAGGCGCTTCTTCAGCCTCACCGCGAGCAGCGCGCTCGGCCTGAATCTGCTTCAGCAGTTCTTCGATGCGCTCTGCCCGCTCCGGCGTCGGGTCCCAGTGGAACCGCAATCGCGGAAATTGCCGCATTTCCACGCGCTGCGCCAGTTGACGGCTGAGGAAACCGCGAGCGTGCTCCAATCCGGCAAGGATTTCGTCCTTGCGCTCGCTGCCTTCCACCGACGAAACGAAAATGTCGGCATACGCCAGTTCGCGATCAATGCGCACGTCGGTCACGGTCACGCCGCGCAGCCGCGGGTCAGAGACCTCTTGCAGCAGCAAAATAGCGAGTTCCTCTTTCATGCGCTCGGTAATGCGGCGCAATCGCAATTTGGAAACCATAACAACGACCTCATTTTACCAACCAGTATCTTCGACCGCACTACGGGTGCGCGTAAAGCACTCAATGGTATCGCCAACCTGGAAATCGTGAAAGCCTTTGAGCGCGATGCCGCATTCGAAGCCTTCGCGGATTTCCCGCACGTCGTCCTTCTCGTGCTTCAGGGAAGCCAGCGGCCCCTCGAAAACCACTTCGTTGTTGCGCACCACGCGGGCAAGGGCGTTACGGCGCACGACGCCCTCCCGCACCCGGCAACCAGCCACCTTGCCCGCTTTGGGAACCTTGAACACGGCGAGCACTTCGGCCTTGCCGATGGTGGTTTCCTCTTCTTCGCCGCCCAACATGCCCTTGAGGGCTTTTTCAAGGTCTTCGGTCAGGCGGTAAATGATGTTGTAGGTGCGCACCGAAACACCCAGGCTTTCGGCAAGTTTGCGCGCCGGAGCGTCGGGGCGGGTGTTGAAACCAATCACCACCGCCTTGGAAGCCGCCGCCAGGTTGACATCGTTTTCGCTGATGTTGCCCACCGAAGCGTGCAGCACTTTCACCTTGATATCGCTCTCGGCAGCCACCTCTTCGATGGATTTGAGCACCGGCTCTAACGAACCGTGCACATCCACCTTGACCACAAGGCGCAGTTCGTTGGCTTCGCCAGCCTGCACTTTACTGAACAGATCTTCGAGGGAAATCTGCCTGGTATCCTGTTGGGTGCGGGCACGTTCAGCGTCGAGACGCTTCGCCACGATTTCGCGGGCTGCCTTCTCGTTTTCGACCACTTTGAAGAGGTCGCCCGCAGCGGGTACATCGTTGAAACCCAGCACCACCACCGGCGTGGAAGGTACGGCCTCGCGCACCGCCTTGCCGTGTTCGTCGGTCATGGCGCGCACCTTGGCATAGGTCGTTCCCGCCACGATCACCTGGCGCAATTTCAGCGTGCCGTTCTGCACCAACAGCGTCGCCACCACGCCCCGCCCTTTTTCACGCCGGGCTTCAATAACCGTGCCAATCACACGCCCTTTCGGGTTGGCTTTGATGTCCATGCTATCGGCTACCAGCAAGATGGCTTCCAGCAGATCATCAATGCCTTCACCCATCTTGGCGGAAACCGGCACCATCATCGTCTCGCCGCCCCACTCGTCGGGGGTCAACCCAACGTCGGAAAGCTGGCGCTTGACATGTTCAGGATTGGCGTTGGGGCGGTCGATTTTGTTGAGGGCAACGATAATCGGCACCTGGGCAGCCTGGGCGTGGGCAATGGCTTCACGGGTTTGGGGCATCACGCCGTCGTCGGCAGCCACCACCAGCACCACAATATCGGCGCCCTGAGCGCCGCGCGCCCGCATGGCGGTAAACGCCGCGTGGCCGGGGGTATCCAGGAAGGTGATCTTGCGCCCATCGTGCACAACCTGATATGCACCGATGTGTTGGGTGATGCCGCCGGCTTCCCGCTGGGCGACGTTGGTGTGACGAATGGCATCCAGCAAAGTGGTCTTGCCGTGGTCCACGTGCCCCAGCACGGCAACCACCGGCGGGCGGGGCTCCAGGGCATCTTCCGGTTCGTTGGCAATCAACCGCCGCCAGAGGGGAATTTCGGCCTCGGCTTCGGGTTTCAGTTCTTCCTCTGCCTCTTCTAACGCGACTTCATACCCCAGTTCCGTCGCCACAATTTCCGCAGTGTCGAAATCAATCGTCTGGTTAATCGAAGCCATCACCCCGTTTGCCATCAGGGTCTTGATCAAATCAATGGGGTTGGCTTTAAGCGCCATCGCCAGTTCCCGCACCGTCATTCGCGGCGGGAGAACAATCGGCTCTTGTTGTTTGCCCATCTCCACCTCCTCGCTGGCTGCCCCGAAGGGCACACCAGCAAATCATTCCGGTCAAGCCGGAATGTGCGCCTGGGGTTGCGCAATTATGCTTTCACGGTTTCTTCCTCATCATCATCATCATCGTCGGGAAGCACAGCCAAGAAAGCCTGCAAGCGTGCAATGTCATCCTGGGTGAGTTCCACCCGCAAAGCGCGAGCCAACGTGCCTTTGCTCAACGCATGTTCCCAGCACGAGCGCCGGTCGTGCAGATAAGCCCCTCGACCGGGAAGCCGACCGGTGAGGTCAACCCGCACACCTTCAGGGGTGCGCACCAGGCGAACCATCTGCCGTTTGGGCAAAACCCGGTGGCACCCGACGCACGTTCGCTGGGGTACATGCTTGCCGCGCCGTTTCTTCGCCATGGGTTAATGCCTCAAAAGTCCCACTCGTCCCACTCGTCTTCGCGCTTGTGGCGCTTGAGGGGAATCAGGTCTTCCTCGTCTTCGCCGTAAGCCAGTTCGACATACTGGCGCGGCTTCCTCTTCTTTTTCTTCTTCTTGCGCTTTGGCGCTTTGGGTTCGGCTTCCAGTTCTTCTTCCTCTTCGCCTTCAAGCACCAGTTCATCTTCGGGAATTTCGACGGCGGAGAAGAGGTCTTCCAGCGAAGCCGGTTCTTCGGCCTTCTCGGCAGCCTCGGCTTCATCCTCCTCGGCAGGGGCTTCCTTTCCAGTTTCGGCAGCAACAGGCTCAGCCTCGGCTTCCGTTTCCTCAGCAGTTTCCTCTGCCGTGGGCACCTCTTCGACTTCTGCTTCGGCCTCCTCAATTGCTGCTTCAGCCTCTGCCTCGGCAGGCTCTTTGGCAGCATATTCGCCCTCGAAGAGGGCAAGGTTCTCAGCAATCTGTTCCATTGCCTTGGGACCGACGCCATCCAACGCCAACACCTCATCGGAGTTGAGTTTCATCTGCAGCATCAGGTCGCCAATGGAAGTGTAACCTGCGTTGGTAAGCAGCATGGTCAGCCGCGGTGAAAGCCCAAGCACGTCCACTGGCAGTTCAAAGGCAGCATCGGGCACCTGGGCACGCGCCTCTTCACGGCGGCGGGCTTCCTCGGAAAGTGCCTCAGCGCGCTGTTCCATTACGCCGCGTTCGATGCGGTCAACGAAGGAAGAGAGCAGCCGATATTCCTCAGGGGCCAGCAAGCGCCCCTCGGCTTTCTTCGCCAAAGCGGCTTCGATTTCTTCCATGATTTCCGCTTCGCGAGCGGCGGCATCGGCATATTCGGGGTCGTTTTGCAGTTTGTAGAGGGCATCAGAAGCGGCTTCCAGCACGCTCTTGATGTCGATGCGCCAGGAAACCAGTTTGGCAGCCAGACGGGCGTTTTGCCCCTGGCGGCCAATGGCAAGGCTCAACTGATCTTCGGGCACGACCACCGTGGCCGTGCGGTTCTCGGCGTCGAGATACACACCCAACACCTGCGCCGGGCTGAGCGCTTTGGCAATGAACACTTCGGGGTCAGGGTTCCACTCGATGACGTCGATTTTTTCGCCGTGAAGTTCGCGCATAATTGCCTGAATGCGCACGCCGCGGATGCCCACGCACGCACCCACGGGGTCAATGTTGGGCGCAATGGCAGAAACCGCCACCTTGGAACGCCGCCCCGCTTCGCGAGCGATGGCGCGGATTTCCACCTCGCCGCGATAGATTTCGGGCACTTCTTCTTCCAGCAAGCGGCGCAGGAAATCGCGATGGGCGCGAGAGAGAATGATTTGCGGCCCCTTGTTGGTAGGCTTGACCTCCAACAACAGCGCCCGCACGCGATCGTGCACGCGGAAACGCTCGCCGGGGATCTGTTCGCGGCGGGGCAGCAGCGCCTCGGTGTTCTTTTCCAACCCCAAGGTAATGCCCGTGGGGCGCACAGCCTGCACGATGCCGCTGACGATTTCGCCCACCAGTTTGCCAAAATGCTGCAACTGCAGTTCGCGCTCCACTTCACGCAGCCGCTGTTGCAGCACCTGACGGGCAGTCTGGGCAGCCACGCGTCCCAACTGCGTGGGGGTGACATCGACCATGATGACATCACCGAGTTCCACCTCGGGGTCGATTTGCTCGGCTTCTTCGAGGGCAATTTCGGTGGTGGGGTTCTCGACATCCAGCACCACTTCCTTCTCGGCTTTCACCGAGAAATTG
>JALVOR010000043.1:0-6810 GCA_027026295.1 Anaerolineales bacterium
CATTGAAGATTTCATCACCTGCAAGATCGACGAAAACGCCATCACCAACTTCAACATTTCGGTGGGCATCACCGACGCGTTCATGCGGGCGGTGGAAAACGATGAGGAATGGGAACTGCGCTTCCCTGATGTGCTCGACCCGCGCTACAGCGGCTTCGATGGCACACTGGAACAGGCCGAAGATGCCGGCATTCCCATTCGGGTTTACAAAAAGGTGCGGGCGCGTGAACTTTTCGACAGAATCGTGCGGCAGGCGCACCACAATGGCGAGCCCGGCCTGCTCTTCCTCGACACGGCCAACCGCTCCAATCCGGTGCCTCACCTCTACCCGCTGGAAGCCACCAACCCCTGCGGCGAACAGTGGCTTGGCCCTTACGAAAACTGCTGCCTTGGCTCCATCAACCTGGCCCAACACGTCACCGACGACGGCAAGGTGGATTGGGAGAAACTGCGCGAAACCACCGAGCAAGCGGTGCGTTTCCTCGACAATGTGGTGGAAGCCAATGCCTACGTGCCTTCGGTGCCCCAACTCAAGGAAGCCGCCCATCGCGCCCGCCGCATCGGTTTGGGCATCATGGGGCTGGCCGACCTGATGTACGTCAACGGTGTGCGCTATGGCTCGCCCGAGGGGCAGGAATTCGCCGCGCAGGTGATGGAATTCGTGCGCTACCATGCCATGCGCGCCAGCGTGGCACTTGCCGAGGAACGCGGCCCCTTCCCGGCCATTGAAGGCAGCATCTACGACCCCGAAAACCTGAAGTGGCAGCCGCCCCAATGGCCCGACTGGCTCGGCGGCGGCCCCAAAACCGATTGGGGACGCCCTCCTGTGGACTGGAACGCTATTGTGGAAGGCATCCGCAAGCACGGCATTCGCAACGCGGCGCAAACCACCATTGCCCCCACGGGCACGGTTTCCACTGTTTCGGGTGTGGAAGGCTACGGCTGCGAGCCGGTTTTTGCCCTGGCCTACATCCGCCACGTGAACGACAACGGCAAAGACCTGCAACTCACCTACACCAGCCCGCTCTTTATGAAAGCGCTGGAAGACGCCGGGCTGGACAAAGAAACTCGCGAGCGCGTCATTGAGGAAGTGCTTGAACAGGGCACCTGCCAGCACATCCCCGAAGTGCCGGAGCACATCAAGCATACCTTCGTGGTGACTTCCGACATCACCGCCGAAGAGCATGTTTACACCCAGGCGGCGCTGCAAACTTTCGTGGACAACAGTATTTCCAAGACCATCAACTTCCCTGCTGGCGCCACGCCCGAAGACGTCGCCAAAGCCTACGAACTGGCGTGGGCACTGGGCATCAAGGGTCTGACGGTTTACGTCACCGGCTCGCGCGACAAGGTGGTGCTGGAAACCAAGGCCACCGCCAAAGCCAAAGGCAAAGATGTTGCCCTTGCTTTCCCTGACGCGGAAACGGAAGCCGAACAGCCCCGTTTGTGGAACGAGCCCAAGAAGCCGCGCCCTTCCGCGCTGCGGGGCTGGACCTATCGCATCGAAACCCCGGTGGGGCGCGCTTTTGTGACCATCAACGAAAACGGCGGCAACCAGCCTTTCGAGGTGTTCGTCAATACCTCCAAAGCCGGGTCGGAAACGGCGGCAATTTCCGAAGCCATCGGGCGGCTGATTTCCTATATCCTGCGCCTCACCTCCACGGTGGAACCGCGCGAACGCCTGTGGGAAGTCTGGCGGCAGTTGAGTGGCATCGGCGGCGGGCGTTCGGCGGGCTTTGGCCCCAACCGGGTGCGTTCCCTGCCCGACGGCATTGCCCAGGCCATCAAGCGCTATCTGGATAAAGCCCCCGGCGCACCGCACGAAGCCGAGGAAGAAAAAGGCCATTCTTTCGATCTCAACCTGCCTTCCCTGTTGCCCAATGATGGCAACGGGCACGACGGCGCAGCCCCTGTGGAACCCCTTGCCCAGCCGGTGAGGCCCGCGGCGAAGGAAACCCACACTGAGAAGAAACTGGACATCAACCAGGTGGGTGACATCTGCCCCGAATGCGGCGCGGCCGCGGTGGTTTACACTGAAGGGTGCGCCCGCTGCTATGCCTGCGGCTACAGCGAGTGCAAGTAACATCAGCCGGAGGCACCATGGCAAAGCACCTGGTTCTGGTCGCCGGTAACATCGGCGCCGGGAAAACTTCCCTCACCGAGCGTATCGGCGCGCGCTTGGGCTGGCGCACGGCTTATGAATCCGTGGGCGATAACCCCTACCTCGCCGGTTTCTACGCCGACATGGCGCGCTGGGCATTCCACCTGCAGGTGTTCTTCCTCGGTCATCGCGCCGAGCAGCACCTGGAACTCGCCCGCGATGCGCGTTCTGCCATCGTTGACCGCTCGATCTACGAAGACGCTTACATCTTCGCCCGCGCCCTGCATCACATGGGGTACCTCAACGAGCAGGATTACCACACCTACCTGCATCTTTATCATCTGGTGGTGGATAATCTGCCGCCCCCTGACCTGCTGATTTACCTCAAAGCACCGGTGCCGGTGCTGATGGAGCGCATTCGGCGGCGCGGGCGTGAAATGGAAAAGACCATCACCGCCGACTACCTCGCCATGCTGGATTCCTTCTACGAGGAATGGCTGCAATCCTTCGATATCTGCCCGGTGCTCACCATCCACTCCGACGACCTGGATTTCGTCTCCCGCAACGAGCATCTGGACGAGGTCATCCGCCACATTCAAGACCGGCTGGCGGGGCGTGACGAGTTGGTGTTGTAGCCTTTTCCGGCAGGACAAAACACAAAAACGCGGGCGCTGCAGCAGGTTTGCGGCGCTCGCCTGTTTTTTGGCTTATAATCAAGGGGAATACATTCTTTCACAGGATGGTTGCTGCATGACAACTTTGTTGACCTTCATCGTCGCGCTGGCGTTGATGATTTTGTTGCACGAACTTGGGCACTTCATCGTCGCGCGATTGGTGGGCATCCCCATTGAGGAATTCGGCATTGGCTTCCCGCCGCGGCTGTTCACGCTGTTCGAAGCAGGCGGCACCCGCTATACCATTAACCTCATTCCTTTGGGCGGGTTTGTGCGCCCGAAGGTGCTCAACGACGGCAGCGATGGCGGCGATGTTGTGGACGCGCTTGCCGTTGCCCCGCCGGGCAAGCAAATTCTGGTGGCTTTTGCCGGGCCGGTGATGAACCTGCTCATCGCGGTCATTCTCTACGCCCTCATCTTTGCGCACACCGGCGTGCCCCAAACGGACAAGGTGCTCATTGTGAACGTCGCCCCCGATTCCCCCGCTGCAGCCGCGGGGCTGCAACCCGGCGACATCATCGTGGCGATAAACGGCGCCGAGACCAACACGATGGAAGCCATCCACGAGCAGATTTACAACCACCTGGGCGAACCCATCACCATGACCGTGCTGCGGGAGAATAAGCCCGTGACGGTCACACTGACGCCGCGCACCCCGCCGCCTTCCACCGGGGCCATTGGCATTTTGATGAGTTACCCCGTGGTGCGTGTCGGTTTGCCCGCTGCCGCATGGTGGGGCGTGCGCGCCACATGGGGGGACATTGTGCGCATTGCCATGCTGCCCGCCCAGTTGATTTCGCACCCCAACAACCCCGATATGCAACTGCTCGGCTACAAGGGCATGTACCAGACCTATGAGCAGTTCCGCTCTGCCGATGTTCAGGCCGCGCAACAGAACCCGAATGACGCCTTCCCTGTCAACACCCTGGTTTTCTTTATCATGGTCACGGTTTCGTTAGGCGTGTTCAACCTGTTGCCTGTCCCGGCGCTCGACGGTGGGCGCATCACCGTTTCCTTCGTGGAACTTGTCAGCCGCCGGCGGCTTCCCGTGCGCGCAGTAAACATCATCAACATGGCCGGTTTTCTGCTGTTGCTGGGCGTGTTGCTGCTCGTCAACCTGCGGGAATGGCTTCCCTGACCTTTGCAACGCGAGGTGTGCAATGAACCAGCAAATTCCTGATTTCGAGCAAGTTTTGCAAGCCCTGTTGGATGAAAGCAAACCTTTCCCGCCGCAATATTTGTATTACCTCGGCGATCTGGAACCCAAACAGGTCGCCCAGGTGCGCGAAATCTGGGGGCAGGTGCCCCTGCAGCGCCGTCGCGCCCTGATGAAAGACCTGGAAACCATCACCGACAACGACCTGACGGCTTCCTTCAAAGACATTGGCATCATTGCCCTCGCTGACCCCGACGCCGCCGTGCGGTTTGGCGCCATTCGCCTGCTGTGGGTGGAAGACGACTATGCCCTCATTCCCCGTTTTTTGGAAATCGCCCGCAATGACCACGACATCGACGTTCGCGCCAACGCCGTGGGCGCGTTGGGCAGTTTCATGTACTTCGCCGCGCTGGAAGAACTGCCCTGGCGTTACACCAACGACATTGAAACCACTCTGATGGGCTTCCTGCAAAACGAAGCGGAAGCCGACATCGTGCGCCGCCAGGCGCTGGAAGTGCTGGGTTATTCCCTCAACCTCGACATTGACCCCTGGATTGAGGAAGCCTTTGCCAGCCCCGATGAGGCGTGGCAAAGCAGCGCCCTGTTTGCCGCCGGGCGCACCGCCCACGCGCGCTGGGGCGAAAAGGCGCTTGCTTACCTGCACCACACCAGCCCGCGGCTGCGCGCCGACGCTGCCCGCGCGGCCGGTGAGATGATGCTCACTGCCGCCACGGGCGACCTCATCGAACTGCTGGAAGACGTGGAAGCCGAGGTGCGCATGACGGCGGCCTGGGCGCTTTCGGAAATCGGCGGCGAAGGCGTTGCCGAGGCGCTGGAAGGCGCGCTGGAAAACGCCGCTGACGAAGAAGAGGAAACCGCCTACGAGGAAGCCCTGGCAAACCTGGCGGTGACCGACCAAATCGAAGAGATGATGCTCATGGACCTCGACCCCGAAGACCTGGACGAGATGATCAGGGAAATGGACATGGATGAGTTTCTGGAAGTCTTCGGCGACGGCGAAGACGAAGAGGAGGCATAAGCCATCGTCAAAAGGAAGACTGCCTGCTCGTGGGTACTGGCTGCCGCTTTCCTGATGGCGGCGCTGCTGTTGTCAGCCCGTGCTGCCCGCGCTGAGAAAGCGCCGGTGCAGGTTCAGCCGCGGGTGACGTTCACTTTTGGCAAGGAAATCCGCTTCGAGGCGCGCTTCGACCCTGCCGATGAAGTGAAGGAAGCCACGATATTTTACCGTCCAGAGTGGCAGCAAGGCGAAACCTTTACCGGTTCCCTTGTCTTTGCCCGCGACGGCGCCGCAGTTTTCACCCACGATATGCAACAGACTCCCTTGCCGCCTTTTGTCAACATCTTCTACTGGTTCCGTGTCACCCTCAAAGACGGCACCGCCTACACCACCCCCTCGTTTTCCTTTGTGCTGGAAGACAACCGCTTCCAGTGGCAATCCATGGAAAATCCGCCCTTTCGTGTGTACTGGTACAAGGGCAGCACGGCTTTTGCGCAGAGCATTCTCGACGCCGCCGCCCAGGGACTGATGCAGGCGCAGGAACTCTGGGCAGCCGCCCCGCCGCAGGATACCGTTGCCATTTACGTTTATGCCGACGCTCAAACGCTGCAAAGCGCCTTGGGGGCAGAAGGCTGGGTGGCAGGGCACGCTTCACCGGCTTACCATGCCCTGTTCGTTGCCCTCGCTGATACACCACAACAGGCCAGCGATATCCGCCGGCTGGTGCCCCACGAATTGGCGCATTACCTGCTTTACCAGCAAACCGGCCCCGCGGGCTATCGTTCTCTGCCCATGTGGCTGAACGAAGGGCTGGCTTCTGCCAACGAGCGCTCGCCCAACCCCGATTACCCCATTGTGCTGAAAGAGGCGCTGGAAAACCACCGTCTCATTCCCATCAAGGGCCTGTGCTACGGCTTCCCCGTGGATGCTTCGGGGGCGCTGCTGGCATATGCCGAGTCGGCTTCGTTCACCAACTACCTGCTGCACCGCTACGGACGCAGCACCCTGCGCGCCCTCATCACCGCCTATGCCGACGGCATGGATTGCGAAGCCGGGGCAGAGCAGGTGTTGCACGAAAGCCTTTACCGCCTCGACCGTGATTGGCAGGCCGAAACCTTCAACGTCGGCAAATGGTCGCAACTGTTCCGGCACATGCTGCCGTGGCTGGTGCTGTTGCTGGTGCTGTTGTTGTCCCTTGCTGCCGGGGCGTGGGTGATTTCCCTGCAGGGCAGCAAAGGGTAACGCAGAAGCCGCAAAGCAAAGACGCAAAGCAAGTTCTCTTGCAGAAACACCCTGCCGCGTTTGTCTGGAGGATGCTATGGAAACGACCGCCGAAGAAGCCCGTTGCCACATCACCGTGCAGGGGCGGGTGCAGGGCGTGGGATATCGCAACTTTGCGCTGCAAACCGCCCGCCGCATGGGCGTCAAAGGCTGGGTGCGCAATCGCATCAATGGCACGGTGGAAATCGTCGCGCAAGGGCAACGTCCTGTGGTGGAAGCCTACATCAAGGCGTTGCGGCGCGGCCCGGCAATGGCTTACGTTACTGCCGTGGAAACCGAATGGGTGCTGCCCCAGCCCGACGAGGGCACCTTTCGCGTGCGGGGGACGGTCTGATTCCCTTTTTACACTTCTCGATTTTCCCCCAACGCTTCGCTTGTCTACACAAACTCAATGTGCAGCCGTTTTTTCCAATGTTTGAAGCGTAACAGACTCGTTCGTGGGGTCTAACAAGCGGTTCAGCGCGGCCCGGCTTGTGCCCATTCGTTGCGCCATTTCGGTCTTGGTCAGGCTTTGTTCCTGCATTAACCGGGCTATCTGACATGCAATGACACGTTGGGCAGCAGCGGTTTCCGCTTCTGC
>JALVOR010000043.1:6820-7138 GCA_027026295.1 Anaerolineales bacterium
CATCATTTTTGGTACATTTTGTCAAGCAAATTAAGGAGTTCCAATGCCCACCCTTTGCCTGCACCACAACGACGCCGATGGGCGCGCCTCGGCGGCGGTCGTCCGGCGCTTTTACGGCGCTGAAACCCAATGCTATGAAATGAACTACGGTGGACCCGTGCCGTGGGAAGTCGTTGCGAAAGCCGAGCGGGTGGTCGTGGTGGATTTTTCCCTGCCTCGCGAAGAGATGCTACGCCTCGCCGAAGGGCGGGAATTCGTCTGGATTGACCACCACAAGACCTCATTGGAAGCCCTCGCCGCCGAGGCGCGCCCATCGGC
>JALVOR010000044.1:0-4991 GCA_027026295.1 Anaerolineales bacterium
GGCACCACCACCGCCACCTGCCGCCGCCCCATACCCCGCACCAGCCCCGCAGCGCGCGGCTCCCCCTCCCAAAGCAAAAAAATCCGGCATCAGTTGGCTGCTTATTTTGATTGTGCTCGCCCTGCTTGCCTGCGTGGTGATCGCCGGCGCGCTGTGGTACATTGACGCCAACAATCTATGGTGCGCCTTCTTCCCCTTCCTTTTCCCAGGGGCGTGCCCGTAGGGCAAGGCGTGTTACAATTTTCTCAACCTATCCCGATTCAAGGAGGTTGACCTTGTCTCCCATGTTTGTGCCCGGCCCGGTGGATGTCGCCGAAGACGTCCTCCAGGCGCAAACTCACCCGATGCTGCCCCACCGCAGTGCCGAGTTCGAGGCTGTTTTCCACCGCGCAGAGCAAAAAGCGCGCAAACTCTTCTCCACCCAATACCGTGTCTTCATCACCGCTTCTTCGGGCACCGGCCTGCAGGAAGCCGCTGTGCGCAACCTCGCCAAAGACAAGGTGCTGGCGTGCGTAAACGGCGCATTCGGCAAACGCTGGTCAGAAGTTGCCGAAACCAACGGCAAAACCGTGACCCGGCTGGATATCGCCTGGGGGCAGCCCGTAACCCCCGAAGCCGTGGCCGCTGCCCTGAAGCAAGACCACTACGAAATTATCACCGTGGTGCACAACGAAACCTCGGTGGGGCTGGAAAACCCCATCAAGGACATCGCCGCGGCGGTGCGGGAAGTCAGCCCCGACACACTAATTTGCGTGGATGCGGTTTCCTCGTTGGGCGGCGCCAAAATCGAGATGGATGCCTGGGGCGTAGACATGGTGCTCACCTCGTCTCAGAAATGCCTTGCCCTGCCCCCGGGGCTGGCGCTGGGTGCGGTTTCCGACCGGGTAATGGTGCGCGCCGAGCAAGTGCCCAACCGCGGCTGGTACTTCGACTTCCTGCGGCTGGAAAAACACCGCCTGAAGGATTCCACCCCTGCCACGCCGGCGGTGTCCTTGGTCTTTGCCCTCGATTACCAACTCGACCGCATTCTGGCCGAGGGGCTGGAAGCCCGCTTTGCCCGCCACGAAGCCATGGCAAAACAGGTGCGCGCCTGGGCGCTGGCACGCGGCTTTGGTCTATTCGCTGCGGAAGGCTATCGCTCTAAAACTGTGACTGCCGTGGCAAACACCCACGGGCTGGATGTCAACGAAATCAACGCCTTCCTGCTCAAACGCGACATGCGCATTGCCAACGGTTACGGTGCACTCAAAGGTAAAACTTTCCGCATAGCCCACATGGGCGAATTGCAGTCTGCCGATATCGAAACGTTGCTTGCAGCGATGGATGAATTTCTCAAGGAAAAAGGCTTGCTCTAAATCCTGCCATTTTGTAACCCTTACAAGCCGATGGGCAAACGCACCATCGGCTTGTTTTTTTTGTAGGAGGAGAATGCAGGGCAGCACCGGTAGCAACGTTATTCTTTTTTCCTTGATAAAGAGAGGTTAATGTCGTTGTCGTCGTAGGGCATGGGGAAAAGAGGAATAACTTTGAAGGGCTTGCCGCGCGCGGGAAAATGTGGGTAATTGCGGGTGTTTCGACCTCTATCCACGGGTTTGTGGGAAGTGGTTTTCCTGAATGGTTGTGGAAAAGGCGGGGAGAAGTTGTACACATTTTTCCCGCTGTTTTCCCCAATGTTATCGCGCCCGCCAGATGTTGGCATGGGGTTCGTTCGCGTCCCCATAATTGGGGGACGTTTAGGCTTTGCCAAATTATGTTTTCCACAGTAATCGCGAGTTATCCACAGGAAAAGGGGAGTTATCCACAGATATAGAGGCGACTTGTGAAAAACGGGAGAGGAGGTTGCCGTTGGGAAGGCGCGTTTTGGGAGAATTTGCTGCTATCCTGCACGGAAAACCCTTGTCTGCGGCTTAGGGGTGATAAAATAAGCCCTATGACCGCCAAACAAGCCCTTGTCTTTTCTATTGTTGCCCCCATCTACAACGAGCGGGAAAACCTTCCCGAACTTTACCGCCGCGTGAAGGCCGTGATGGAGGGCCTTGGCGAGCCGTGGGAACTCGTGCTCGTGGACGATGGTTCCACCGACGGCTCTACTGACCTTATGCGCCAACTGCGTGCGGAAGACCCTGAGCACGTCCGCCCGGTGATTTTTGCCCGCAATTTTGGGCATCAGATTGCCGTCACGGCGGGGATGGATTACGCCCGCGGGCAGGCGGTGGTGTTGATGGATGCCGACTTGCAAGACCCGCCGGAAGTCATCCCCGACCTGGTGGCGAAGTGGCGCGAAGGCTATCAAGTGGTCTATGCCGTGCGCGCCGAGCGTGAGGGGGAAACATGGTTCAAGAAGACCACCGCGGCGATGTTCTACCGCCTGATTTATCGCATTACCGACGTCAAAATTCCCCTCGACACTGGCGATTTCCGGCTGATGGACCGCAAGGTGGTGGACGTGCTGAAGAACATGCCGGAGCACCACCGCTTCATCCGCGGCATGGTCTCGTGGGTGGGCTTCCGGCAAACTGGCGTGCCCTACAAGCGCGCCCCGCGCTTCGCCGGGGAGACCAAATATCCCCTGCGGAAGATGCTCAAGTTTGCCCTTGATGCCATCACCGGCTTTTCGTACTTCCCGCTGCAACTGGCAACCTATGTGGGCTTTGTCTCTGCGGGCATGGCGATAATCGCCATTCCGGTGGTCGTGGCGCTGCGGCTGACCGGTTCTCAGGCTTTCTATGGGCAGGCTTCCACCCTGATAGCGGTGCTCTTTTTGGGCGGCGTGCAACTGATTTCCTTGGGCATTCTGGGCGAATACCTTGGGCGGCTGTACGACGAAGCCAAAGGCAGGCCGCTCTATGTGGTTGCCGAAGCGCCCGAAGACGATAATGCGTGAGAGCCTATCCGAAAATTCTTTGCAGATGTGTCGCTGCGAGGCAGGCTGAGCAATGACGAAGCAGTCTCCTGACCGATAAAAAGGGGAATTGCTTCGCCCCTTCGGGGCTCGCAGTGACACCACCACGATGTTTCTCGAATAGAGTCTGACCCATGCCATTGCGGCATGATAATTTTTGTTGAGGAGTTTCCCCATGAATTACCCCGATTTGGACCTTACCATTCACCCCGAAGGGCTGGAACATGCTGTTCAGCGTGCCCGTGAGCGGGATATCATCATCCCGACCTTTGAGCAGATGAAAGACCCCAGCAAGATTCCTGCCGAGATTCGCGAGGAACTGCACAACATCGGCCTGTGGGATCTGCACCCCCGCAACCTCTTCCGCATCACCTGGCACAACGAACCCAAGCCCTTTGGTGGCGATTTCGGCCCCGTCAACATTCTGGAATTCCCCGAAAGCCTGACAGGCACGCCGGCGCGCATTGTGGCGCTGGTGGGCAAGTGGTTCCCCACCGGCGCGCACAAGGTGGGCGCTTCTTTCGGCTGCCTGGTGCCTCGGCTGGTAACCGGCCAGTTCGACCCCACGGTGCACCAGGCGGTGTGGCCTTCCACCGGCAACTATTGCCGCGGCGGCGCGTACGATTCCAACCTGCTGGCGTGCGAATCCATCGCCATTTTGCCTGAGGGCATGAGCAAGGAACGCTTCGACTGGCTTGCCAGCGTGGCGGGTGAGGTCATCAAGACCCCCGGCAGCGAGAGCAACGTCAAGGAAATCTTCGACAAGGTGTGGGAACTGCGCCGCACGCGCGACAATATCTTTGTTTTCAACCAGTTCGAGGAATTCGGCAACTATTTGTGGCACTACGATGTCACCGGCCACGCGATGGAAGAGGTGCTGGCGCGGGTGATGGGCCCGCAGGATGAGTATCGCGGCGTGGCGCTGACCACCGGCTCGGCAGGCACGATAGGCTGCGGCGATTACATGAAGCAGATTTTCCCTGCCAGCAAAATTGCCGCCGGCGAGGCGCTGCAATGCCCCACCTTGCTGGAAAACGGCTTCGGCGCCCACCGCATCGAAGGCATTGGCGACAAGCACGTGCCCTGGATTCACAACGTCAGGAACACCGACCTCATCATCGATATCGACGACGATGCCGTGGTCAGCCTTGCCCGCCTGTTCAACGAACCTGCCGGGCGGGCTTACCTGGTCAAGCAGGGCGTGCCCGAAGCACTGGTTTCCCAACTCGACCTGCTCGGCTTCTCGGGCATCGCCAACCTGCTGATGAGCATCAAGTTCGCCAAATACTACGAACTGGGCGAACACGATGTGGTGCTGACTGTGCTGACCGATTCCATGGAACTCTACCAGAGCCGCCTGCGCGAAATGCATGCAGCCCACGGCGAATACACCGAGCAGGACGCCGCGGTGGATTACGCCCACTACCTGCAAGGAATGGGGCTGGACAGCCTGCTGGAACTGCGCTACACCGACCGGCGGCGCGTCCACAACCTGAAATACTTCACCTGGGTCGAGCAGCAGGGCAAGGAATTGCCCGAACTGAACGCCCAGTGGTACGACCGTGACTACTGGAAACGTATCCAGAGCCTGATTCCACAGATTGACGAACTCATCAAGGAATTCAACCAGCGAGTGCTCAACGGCTAATGCCGTAACCGTTGCGCAGCAGTTCATGTCCATCGGGATGGTGCTTGCCTTCCCGATGGACATTTTCTCATAGGTACATACGATGTGGCGTGTTGGCCTGCTTTCCGATTCCAGCCTCCTGCGGCTTGCCGGTGCTTCGTCGTTTGATCGTGGCGTGCGCTATTTCCGGCAGGACCGGGTGGACATTATCCACGTGGGGGATGCTGAAGCGCGCTTCATCGTGCAGGGCACTTTCCCTTATTCGGTTTACCTGGAAACTTACGAAAACGAACTGATTTACGATTGCACCTGCCCGGTGGGGCAGCGCGGGGCGTTTTGCAAACATGCTGTGGCCTCTGCGCTTGCCCTGCGCGCCTTTTTGGAGAAGCATCAGGGGGCAAGCGGCGAACAGTGGCGGCAACAGGTTCGGTGGATGCTTGAACTGCCCGAACCTGTGGAAAG
>JALVOR010000044.1:5001-6839 GCA_027026295.1 Anaerolineales bacterium
AACTGCGCGAGAATATCTGGCGATATTCATCCTTTCGCCGCGCAAGTATGCATACCAGGCTTACGAAGTTATGCCTATGTGGGCCTCGGTCAAAAAGATCCTCCAGCAATTGGGCGTTGCGCGGGAAGATCTTCCCAAAACCCCTGCTGAGTGGGCTTCCTGGCTGGCTGCTCGCGCTGTTTTGGCAAGACAGTGGTTCCGTCGCCAGCCTCCCTCTGAGAGCAGGCCTTACCACATTCTCAACCTGCCGCGAGGTGTTTGGCCTGTGGTTGGACTGGCGCGCGGCTTGTCCGATTATTACTATGCGTCCTACCACAAGCAACTCGACAGATTGCTTTCGGCTTTGGCAGCACAGGACGTGCCGCTCTATACCGCGGTGCATCGTTTGGACGCTCCCGTTCGGCTTGTCAATACCGGCGTTCACATCAAATTTTCCCTCACCCGTCAAGAGGAAGATTTGTTGTTGTGGGCGCAATTGCAAATCAACGACCGGGAAATCAAAATCAACACCCTCGAATATGTCAGCGAGAAACCGCCGTGGTTGTTCATCAACCACAGCCTGCTGGTGCGCCCGCCGCACGCCGCCCTGAGTGGTTGGTTGGAATCTTTGGGTACGCCGCTGCGCGTTCCCAAGGAAGACATTGAAGAGTTTCGCGACCGCTACCTGCCCCGCCTGCTGCGGAAAGTGGGCGGCCATATCGAAGGCGGGGTGGTGCGTTATGAACACCTCCGCGATTTGCAGCCCCGCCCGCGGCTTTATCTGGAAGAGGATGGGCGGGGAAACCTCGCTGCCGAACTCCGCTTCCGCTACGGCGAATACGAAGTGCCTTTTTCGCCCGCTTTCCCGGCGGTGCAAACCGTGCAAGCCCCTGACGACCCGTGGCGCTTCGTTGTCGTCCATCGTGATGAAGAGGCCGAAAACGCCCTTTACAAGAAAGCAGCGAGCGCCAGATATGGCTTGAAGCGCGGCACGAAAATGCAACCCGACCGGCTGCTTTTGCGGGCGCGGGTTTCGCTGGTAGACTTCCTGCTGGATAGTGTGCCCAAACTCGCGGCGGCGGGCTTCGAGGTCTTCGGCGAAGAAAAACTCACCCGCGTGCGTGTGAACCGCAGCCGGCCCGCGCTGAACATCAACATCACCTCGGGCATCGACTGGTTCGACGTCCAGGCCGTGGTGCAGTTCGGCGACCAGCGGGTCTCCTTAGCCGAAATCCGCCGCGCGTTGCGCAAGAGACGCCGCTATGTCAAACTGGCCGACGGCTCCATCGGCCGCCTGCCCGAAGAATGGCTGGAACGCTACAAGCGGCTCTTTGGCCTGGCCGCGCAAACCGACGAAGAAACCAACACCCTGCGCTTTGCCGACTTCCACGCGGCCATGCTGGAAGCCTTAGCCGAAGAAGCCGAGCAAGCCCAGGCCGACGCCGCCTTCCGCGAGCGGCTGGAGCGGCTCAAAGCCTTCCAGGGCATTGCCGAGCATCCGTTGCCCCAAGGCTTGCGCGGCCAACTGCGGCCTTATCAAGTGGCAGGCTACAACTGGCTGCACTTTTTGCACGAATACGGCTTCGGCGGCATCTTAGCCGACGACATGGGCTTAGGCAAGACCGTGCAGGTGCTCGCCTTCCTGCTCAGCCTGCGCGAAAGCGGCCACACCCAGGCCCCCGATTTGGTGGTCGTCCCCCGCTCCCTGCTGGTCAACTGGCAGCGCGAGGTGGAAAAATTCACCCCCGACCTGAAGGTGCTAACTTACTTCGGCCCCGACCGCCCCTCGTCGGAAACCTTTGCCCACTACGACCTGGTGCTCACCACCTACGGCGTGATGCGGGTGGACGAGAAGAAAT
>JALVOR010000044.1:6849-7130 GCA_027026295.1 Anaerolineales bacterium
CCCGTATCGCCCGCCGCCTGCAAAGCGACCACCGCCTGGCCATGACCGGCACGCCGGTGGAAAACAACACCTTCGAACTGTGGGCCCAGTTCGCATTCGTGATGCCCGGCCTGCTCGGCAGCCTGGACTATTTCAAAGAGCAGTTCGTCAAGCCCATCGAAAAGTGGCAAGACGAACAAATCGCCCAGACCCTGCGGCGCATGGTTTACCCCTTCATCCTGCGGCGCACCAAAGAGCAGGTCGCCCCCGAACTGCCCCCGCGCACCGAGCGGGTGATTTAC
>JALVOR010000045.1 GCA_027026295.1 Anaerolineales bacterium
TGTCGCTCTTGACGTCACCGTGGTGGCCTGGCTCCTCTTTGCGCCTCAGCGTTTCTCCGCGCCTCTCTGCTACGCTGCGAAATCTCTGCAGTTTTTGCCCTCCAGCGGGCGCAGTTCGCCCCACACCTGCCCGGCTTCCACATAGAGCAGCGCCACCGTGGGCGGGATATGGGGAAAGATGGGGTGCACGGGCGAACCGGGGTTGCATAACAACTGCTGCCCCACCCGGCGGCACAGGGGGTAATGGGTGTGCCCAAAAATCACGACGTCGGCCTGCGGGAAGGCGGCGAGGGCGCGCTGCTCGAAGCGGGAAAACGGCACGCCGTGGCGGAAATGGTGCCATTTGTCGGCAAAATACTGCTTCAGGCTGCCCTGCCCGTGGCACATGCCCACGGTGACGCCGCCGAATTGCCACTGCCCCCGCAGGGGAAGGTGGTGCAGGAAGTAAATATCGCGGTTGCCGCGCACAGCATGAACGGGGGCGATGGCCTCTAAGGTTTGCAACACGCGCGGATGAATGACATCGCCAGCGTGCAAAATGGCGGCGACTTCGGCGCGGCGGAAAATTTCCAGCACCGCGATGGGCAATTCGCGGGCGCGGTCAGGGATGTGGGTGTCGGCGATTACGCCGAGGGTGATCATGCCATGCCCTCGGTGGGGTTGTTTTGCTCGAGGAACTCGCGCGTGCGCCGCAGCGGGCGGGAATCTCCCACAGCAGCCTCCAAGGCGGCGAGCAACTGCAAGGCGGCCGCGGGGGTTTGCCGTGCCCAGTTGGCGTGCAGGGCGCGCAAGATGGCTTCGGTGGGCGGGTTGGCGGCTTCCACCCATGCAGCCAGCAGGGCAAGCACCCCTGCGCTCTCGCCAGCCGCGGCGGTTTGCTTCAGGGCTTCGCTCAACGGGCGCTGGGCTTCCGGAAGGATGTATTGCTGCGGCGTGAGGCGTTGCAGCAGGGCAAGGATTTGGCGGGGGTGTTGGGTAGCAAGAGCGGTGGCGGCCTGCAAAGCGGTGGCGAGCAGACGGGGGCTGCCGTTGGGCTGCAACCATGCTTTCAACAGGGCTTCGGCGGCGGCAAAGTGGGTGCTGCCGTGACGGGCAAGGGCGGTTGACGCGACGAGGCGCACTTCGGCGCGCTTGTCGCCCGCCAAACGTGTGAGGGTGGCAGCAAAACCGGTTTCCCCGCGCAGCACGCGCAGCGCGAGCGCCGCGGCAGCCAAGGCGCGCCCGCCCGCAAGGGGGTGGTCGGCCAGGGTGCGCAGGTAATCGGCAGGCACAGTGGGGGCAGCCAGCACTTCGCCCAACGGCACCAGCACCTTTACCACGGCTTTGTCCTCCAACCGGGCGTTGGCAGCAAAGGCTTCCCACGCGGCGAGGCCCTCGAGAGCCAGGTCGAGGGCTTCGGGGGAGCCCAGCCGGGCGGCGCCTTTGAGATCGATGAGCAATTCGTCGCGGTTGAGCATGTTGCTTTCCAAGAAAACCACAGGGATTTCGCAGATTAGCGCAGATTGAAAACCACAGAAGGCACAGAAGTGCCACAGAAAACACAGAAATAAGGTAACTACCTACCCTGCGCCGAAAACGAAGTTAACAAGCAAGATTTCAGTAACGCCGACATGCCATGAAGCAACATTACGCCTCTCTCGCCCTCACCATTCCCCCAGAGCCTTGCTTCGCGGCGGCTCAGCCCCCTCTCCTCTCCCATTGGGAGAGGAGAGGGGGCGCGCAGCGGGGGTAAGGTGAGGGCGAAAAGCCATTGCTGCGCTTGTGGGTAGGTAATTACGAAATAAGGCAATTCGTGAAGCGTTACTTTGTCAATTCGTAGTGTCCGAAGTAGCACTGTGCCGCATCGACAACGTCTCTTGCGTTCTTTGCCTTCTTTGCTCTCTTTGCGCCTTGGCGTTATCTTGGCGACCTAAAATCCGCGGGTATCCGTGACCATCCGTGTTATCCGTGGTCTATTCTTCCAATGCGGAAACATCTGACACGGAAGCACCGTTAAAGGTAAATGCGCGGGCGAACCCGCGCATTTTACCACGAAGAAGCGGTGGTTCGGCTATTCCATACCGAGGTAGGTCTTTTGCACCATTTCGTTGTTGCGCAGGCTTTCCGCCGAATCGGCGAGGGCAATTTCGCCGGTGCGGAGCACGTAACCGCGATGGGCGATGGAAAGCGCCATGAGGGCGTTCTGCTCCACCAACAGGATGGTGGTGCCCTGTTTGTTGATGTCCGCGATGGTGTCGAAGATGAGTTCCACCAACACGGGCGCCAAACCCATCGAAGGTTCGTCCAGCAGCAGCAGGCGGGGGCGTGCCATCAGCGCGCGACCCATGGCCAGCATTTGCTGCTCGCCGCCCGAGAGGGTGCCCGCCACCTGGCTGCGGCGTTCCTTCAGCCGAGGGAAGAGTTCATAGACACGTTCCAGGTCTTCTTTGATGCCGTCTTTGTCGTCGCGGATGTAAGCGCCCATGTCGAGGTTTTCGGCCACGGTCAGGCGGGCAAAGATGCCGCGACCTTCAGGCACCATGGAAACGCCCTTGTAAACGATTTCATGGGGCTTGAATTGGGTCAGGTCTTCACCTTCCAGCGTCACGGTGCCCTGGCGGGGCTTGATCAAGCCGGTAATGGTGCGCAGGGTGGTGGTTTTCCCTGCACCGTTGGCGCCAATCAGGGTGACGATTTCGCCTTCTTCCACCGTTAGCGAGATGCCTTTTAGCGCCTCGATGTTGCCGTAGAAGGAATGCACGTCGTGAAGTTCAAGCATAGCCATAAGCGCTCTCCTCTAAGCCGTCGCGGTAGCGGTGGCTTCGTTTTCGCTCAAGCCGGAAGCCGCCCCGCGCCCCAGATAGGCTTCGATCACCCGCGGGTTGCGCTGGATGTCGATCGGTTTGCCCTCGGCAATCTTCTTGCCAAAGTCCATCACCGCGATTTTCTCGCTGATGGTCATTACCACCTTCATGTCGTGTTCGATGAGCAGGATGCTCAGCCCCAGTTCGTCCCGCAGGTGCTGGATGAAGTGAATCATCTCGGTGGTCTCCTGGGGGTTCATGCCGGCGGTAGGCTCGTCCAGCAGCAGCAGTTTGGGCTTGCTGGCGAGGGCGCGGGCGATTTCCAGGCGGCGCTGGGCGCCGTAAGGCAGGTTGCGCGCCATCTGGTCACCCAGCCCGGCAAGCCCCACGAAGTTCAACAACCGCACGGCTTCCTCCAGCGCCTCTTCTTCTTCCTTGTGGTAGCGTGAGGTGTGGAGAATGGCATCCCACCAGGTATGGCGCATGAGCGGGTGCCGACCGACCATGATGTTTTCCAATGCGGTCATGTTGGAAAACAGGCGGATGTTCTGATAGGTGCGGGAAATGCCCCGCTTGGTGACCTGGTCGGGGCGCAAGCCTTGAATTTCGTGCCCGTCGAAGATGATGTGGCCTTCTTCGGGGGTGTAAAAGCCGGTGATGCAGTTGAAGAAGGTGGTCTTCCCGGCACCGTTGGGGCCGATGACGCTGGCAATGCTGCCTTCCTCAATCGTAAAATCCAGATTGTTGACGGCAACCAGGCCGCCAAACCGTTTTGTGACACCTTGTGCGTCTAAAATGGGAGCCATGGCATTGCCTCCTAATCGCCGCTTTCCTCGCCTGCGTGCAATTCACGCTGGCGGATGGGTTCGGGCCAGAAGCCTTCAGGTTTGAGCAACATCATTGCAATCAGGGCCAGACCGTACATCAACATACGGTATTCGGCGAACTCACGCAGCAGTTCGGGAAGGCCGACCAGCGCCAGCGAGCCAACCACCACGCCCGGCAGGCTGCCCACGCCGCCCACGATAATGAGCGAAAGCACGTTGATGGAAATCAGCAGGTTGAAACTGGCGGGGAAGATGGAGCCGACATACGAGGCAAAGATAGCCCCTGCCAGGCCGGAGAACGAAGCGCCGAACCCGAAAGCGGTCAGTTTGATGACCACCAGGTCGATGCCCATGGCCTCTGCCACATCTTCGTCTTCGCGCATTGCCATCCATGCACGCCCCAGGCGGGATTCCCGCAGGCGGTACGCGACGAAGAAGGCGATGCCTATACCGACCAGGATAAGGTAGTAGAAGTGGATGGGGGTCTGGAATTCGAGCAACGTTCGCCCGCCAAATTTTATGATTGGCTTGATGATGGAGAGGATGCCCTGCGCGCCGCCGATGAAGGGCTTGAGGGCGTCAGACACTGCGAGGATGCGGATGATTTCGCCAAAGCCCAAGGTAACGATGGCGAGGTAGTCGCCGCGCATCCGCAGCACGGGCACGCCTAACAAGATGCCCGCCGTGAGCGCCACGAGGATGGCGAAGGGGAGGGCTTCCCAGAAGGTCATGTGAGCGACGCCCAGGGGGCTGGTGGAGGTGAGCACACCCATGGTGTAAGCGCCCAGAGCGAAGAAAGCCACATAACCCAGGTCGAGCAGGCCGGCGTAACCAACCACGATGTTCAGGCCCAGGCCCATGATGACATACAGGCCGACCATGTTGAGCACGTGGCTAAGGTAAGAGCCCAGAATGAGGGGCAAGAACAGCAGGAAAGCCACCAGCAAACCGGCAACTGCCCAGCGAGGCAGTGCCTTTTTTGCCATTGCTTCCGTTTTGTCTTTTGCGGCTTCGGCTTTGATTTCTCCGCGGCGTTTGCCCATCCAGAAGTAGGCAACGCTCAGCAGGAAAACCACCACCGCGCCGATGTAATTCAGCCCCGACGCGCCCATGAAGGGATCGAAAATGGCGTGAATGGTCATGCCCTTGAACAGGTCGGAGAGCATACCCACCACGATGGTAATCAAAAAGGCGTTGACCACGGCGTTGCGCCAGAAGTCGGGCAGGAAATCGATCAGGGCAATCACCATGCTGGTCACGGCACTCACCGCGATGAGCAGCACAAAGCCCACCGTGGGGTTTTGGCCGAACCGCAGCAGGGCATACAGTTCGGGGGAAGCCTGCACCAGCATGAAGCGGAAGTCAACCCATTGCCCGAGGAGGGGCAACAGCCCCAAGAGGAAGCCGCCGATGGCGCCCATGAGCGCGGCCTGCCCAAGCAGTGTGCCGCGGGATTCCTGCTTGTGGCGGCGCAGGAAGGTGTAAACGACCACGCCGAGCGAGAGCAGCAGGGTGACGTGCCCTAACGAAAGCGCGCCCACGACCTCGCGGCTGCTGAATGTTTTGACCATGCCTACCAGCGAGAAATAAAGCATGATGACGCCGGCGAGCAAGCCGTTAAGCCATGCATCTTTCCAGGGAGAGCGTTTTTCTTCCATGTTTCACCGCCTCTAAACTTTTTCTTCGGACAGGCGCTCGCCCAAGATGCCTGTCGGGCGGAAGATGAGGACCAATACCAGCAGGGTAAAGGCAATGGCATCTTTCAACTGGTGGGGCGAGGTGATGCCCAACCCTTCCAGAATCAGGCCGGGGCCTAAGGCTTCGAAAATGCCCAGGAAAAAGCCGCCCAACATGGCACCCGGCACGTTGCCGATGCCGCCCAGCACCGCCGCCGTAAAGGCTTTGATGCCGGGAATGAAGCCCATGAAAAAGTGCACCTGCTTGAAAATCAAGGCATAAAGCACACCGGCGACGCCTGCCAGCGCAGCGCCCAGAATAAAGGTGTTGACGATGATGCGGTCAACGTCCACACCCATCAGCGCTGCTACATCTTTGTCTTCGGCAACGGCGCGCATGGCTTTACCTGCCTTGGTATATTGCACATAGGCATACAGACCGGCCATCATCGCCAGCGACACCACGATGACCAGAATGTGTGCTTTCAAAACCTCAATGCCGCCGATGGAAACCTTCCCTGCCAGCACTTCCAGTTCGGGGTAGGCTTCCACGCCGGAGCCGTAGAGGCCGCGGAAGGTGTATTCGATGGTGAACGAGGCGCCAATGGCTGTAATCAGGGGAACCAGGCGCGGGGCGCGGCGCAGGGGGCGATACGCGACCCGCTCGGTGATGAGCGCGATGACCACCGAAGTGAACATCGAAAGCAGCATCACCAAAGAAAGGGAAAGAATGGGATGCCCGTTATAAATGCCATATTGGTCCAGTTTGGCAGCCAGGAAATAGCCGGTAAAGGCACCTGCCATGAAAATGTCGCCGTGGGCGAAGTTGATCATGAACAAAATACCGTAAACCAGCGTGTACCCCAATGCAATCAGGGCATATACACCGCCTTGTGTCACGCCATACACTGTGACGCGCATCCATTCTTTGGTGGTGTAGAGGTGCCCGCCCAGCGAGCCAATCATCCCGACTACTGAAACGGCGACAATGGATAAACCAAAAAGCCAGACGATAAGGTCAACGAAACTGAGTCGCTCAAGGGAGCGTTGTATTTTCTCGACCATGGAGCCTCCCTCTTGAAATCATCACCAGGGCAAGCATGAAGCGTTGTCCTGGTGCGTAGAGGTCTATACGGGACAAGGGTGCCGGAAGTTTCCTCCCGGCACCCCTTGCAATCAATCCGAGGCCTGTGGTTTACGGCCAGACGGGAACGTACTTGCCATCCTGAATCTGGTTGATGTTGATCTTCGGGTCGGCGCAGTCACCGTACTGGTTGCAGGTGAGGGTGCCAGTCAGGCCCTTGAAGTCCTTGGTGGCGAAGAGCGCCTGGCAGAGGGCCTTGCGCGGGATGTGGATGGTGCCGTCCTTGTCTACCACGGCCACCTGCTTGATGGCGTTGAGCAGCATCATGGCACCGTCGTAGGCGTGCAGGTGGAACGCGCTGGGCGGTTCCTCGCCGTACTTGGCTTCGTATTTCTTGTTGAAGTCTTCGTTCTGCATGGCCGCGGGGCCGGAGAGGTACATGCCCTCAGCCGCTTCGCCAGCCGCCTTTACGAAGTCGGGCGAAATCATGCCGTCGGAACCCATCAACACTGCCTTCTCCAGGCCGGGCACCTCTTTCGCCTGCTGGGTGATCAGGGCGCCTTCCTGGATGAAGATCGGGTAGTAGAGCACATCGGGCTTGGCTGCCGCGATCTTGGTCAGCACGGGGCGCATGTCGGTGTCGCCGACGTTGATGGCTTCCTGGGCCACGCACTTGCCGCCCAGTTCGGCGAAGACATCGCAAGCCACCTGCTGCAACTGCTCGGCGTAGGGGCTGCCGTCGTGGATGGT
>JALVOR010000046.1:0-1844 GCA_027026295.1 Anaerolineales bacterium
GCCCTCAATATGCTGGTACTGGTGGGGCGTCCCTCGGTTGAGGGCGTGATGCGTACTGTGGAAGGCTACCGCACCGTGGTGGAGCGCATGGCGATGGAGAACCTTTTGCACCCGTCCACGGTGCGGGTTGTGGTGAACCGCGCCGGTGGACGGCTTGACCCCCAGCAGTGGCAAACGCTGGCAAACCGCTATCTGACACAGAACAACAAGCAGGCGCAATTCCCGCCGGTGACGGCGGTTATCCCTGACCACATTGCCGTGGGGCAGGCGCAAGACCGCGCCGACTGGCCTTATCTGGTTTCCGAACCCCTGCGGAACGGCGTAGAAACTCTGGCCGGCGACATTTTCGGCATGTTGACGGCTGCCCCCGCCGTTCCTGCCCCCGCTGGCGGGAAGCGGGTGCGTATCCGCCTGCCGCTGTAAGGGAGGTGTATTGTGTGGCAAACCCTTGTGGCCGGTTTGAACGATGAGCAGCAGCGGCGCGTGGTCAACAGCGCCATTCAGACGTTGCGCGATGTCTCCGGCGATCTCACCCGTGACCGGCGCAAACTGCGCGCCCGCGCCCGTCAGGCGGTGCTTGAAGCCCTGGGTAATCTGGGCTGGACAACCAACGACGCCCAGATTGCCGCGCTGGTGGATGAGGTCGTTTCACGGGTAAGCGGGCTGGGCTTTCTGGATGGACTGCTGCGCCCCGACCAGTACAGCGAAATCATGCTAAACCCCGATGGGCGTCTGTTTGTGCAGCACCGCGAAAAGCGTTACCCCGACATGCTGGACTACCGCCCCAGCCTTGAAGAAGCCCTGCGGGTGGCCGAGGCGCTGGCTGGCATGGCAGGGCAGCAGTTTTCCGTTGCCAATCCCACCATCAACGCGCGTATCCCCAGACAGGAAGATATTGGCTTTGGCGGAGCGCGCGTCAAAATCCTGCACCCTATCCTGCTGGTGGGAAGCGGCTATCCCTCAATCACCGTCCGCCTGTTCTATCCCCGGCGGATTACGCCCCAAGACTTGATAGATTGGGACGTCGCCCCCGAAGGCGTGATAAAGGGGCTGGTGGAACTGGTGGGGCGCAAGGCGCGCATTATGGCGATTGGCGGCACGAACATGGGCAAGACCACCACCCTTTCCGCCTTGTGTGATGGCATTCCCCGCGATGCCCGCATCGTGAAGGTGGAAGACCCCGAAGAAATCTTTTTAGACCACCCCAACGTCACGACCATTGAACCTTTCAGCCCGTCATGGGCGGAAAGGCATTCCAGGCAGGCTTACCACATCTCGGACGCCCTGGCCGATGCCCTGCGGATGCGCCCCGACTGGCTTATCGTGGGTGAAGTGCGGCGCGGGGTGGACGTGATGAACCTGCTGCGCGGCCAGTTGTCCGGGCACCCCGGCCTGACCAGTATCCACGCCTACGGCGCAAAGGCCGCCGTGCAGACGATGGAAGAACTGATTTATCAGGATTTGGGCATTGGCCGGTCGGGGACAAAGGGCACTTTGACCCTGGCCGTGGACGTCATGCTTTATCTGGACTGGAAGGACGGCAAGCGCCGCATCATGGGCGTTTGGGAGCTGGGCGAAACGCTGAAAGGCGGTGACGTGCGCCTGCGAACCCTGTACGAATACGGCGCACAGCAAACCGCTTTAGAGCCTGTTCAGCGCCGCTTGCTCGGCGACTAACCAACACGAGAGGAGCAAAAGACCATGACCACCTGGCAAATCCCCCCGACTACGCCTCCCCCTGCACCGCCACAGAAGAAAAACTCGTGGCTTGTCATTGCCCTCGTCTTATTGGCCGTGTTTCTGCTGGCTTCCTGCGCCTGCGCGGGGCTCGTTGGCTACCGTGT
>JALVOR010000046.1:1854-7115 GCA_027026295.1 Anaerolineales bacterium
CCCAACAACAACCGACCCGCTTATCCCACGCCTTCCGCGCCTCCCGGCGGTGGGGGTGGGCAGGTCGCCCGCCTCAAAGTCGCGGTGAAGTACGCACCGCCCACCAAGGGGCAGGCTTTCCTCGTCAGGGTTGAGATAACGAACACCGGCGGCGACACTATCCACGTGTGCGCCATCAACTTCCGCGGCCCACTGGCCGAAATTCTGGAGCACGACGCGCTGGTATCGCCCCCGGGCTGGAATTACTGGGTTGAGGGCGGCGCGTATGAGCAGGGCGCGGTTTTTGACGACTGTATCTATATCTCCCCTGGGGAGACCCAAACCGCCGTGTTCACGATGCGAAGTTATGTGTCGGCGGTTTGGAGCGGCGAGGTCGGCCTTTGCGGGCAGCCGTTCAGCGAGGATGCCGACCCAGCCGTGTTAGACGATTGTGTTTACATCCCCGCAACGATTACCGTTCCGTAGGAGGCGCATGATGCTGAATATGCTTGGGGCGCTGCTGGCCGCCGGCGCGCTGGCGGCAATGGGCTATTTTGCAGCCCAGGAGATTGTGCGCCGCGCGTCTTCGGTGCAGGCATTGGAGAACTTTTACAGCGCCGCGCAGGATGAGGCTGCGCCTGTGCCCGTGGGCAGTCAGGCGCACAAAATCCGCCTTGCGTTGGGCGGGTGGGCGGCAGGCAGGGAAACGACTGCCTACCACGCCCTGGGCGGTGGGGCAGGCATTGTGCTCACCGGCGCGCTGGCTGCATTCGGCTTGCCGGGGTTGGTGAGCCTCGGTTTGGGTTTCGCGCTGGCTTACGTTGGCCTCAATTCGTGGATTAGCGGGCGCTGGCGGAAGACCGTGCGAAGCATTGAGACGGAGATGCCCACCTTTTTGCGAACTTTGGGCAGCATGATACAGGTCACGCCCAACGTGCTTGACGCGTTGGACGAAACCACTGCCGCGCTGGATGAGAAAGGCGCACTGCGGGCATGGATGCAGCGGTTTATCAGTGAGTTGCGCCTGCATGGGCGCAAGGGCTTTGAAACCATGCGCGCAGAAGCGCAGGCGATTTCCCCAACGCTGCTTTTGGCTGTGGTGGAAATTGGCCGCCTGTGGGAGACGGGCGGGGCGCAGTTTGCCGCCGCGTTCAAACAGGCGGCAGAGAACCAGGCGCGCATTTTGCGCGCCCGCAACCGCGCCCAGTCCGAGATTGACGGCGCGCGGAGCACCTTGCGGGTGATTTTGCTTACCCTGGGTGGAGCGGTGGCCTTTACGGTGAAAGTGCAGCCCCAGCAATTCAACACCGCTGTTGGGCGCTTTGGCCTGCTGGGGCTGGCGCTGCTGGCCGCCGCGGGCTGGATGCTGTTACAGTCCATGATGGACGAGGTGCTGCAATGATGAGTACCGTTTTGAGCCTGTTGGGTATCCTGCTGGCTGCTGCGGCGTTAGCCGTGGTGGGGTACTACGGTGCGCGCTGGGCGGTGTCCATGTCGGAAGGCTACGGCCACCTGCTGGACTACCGCGCCGCGGGTGAAGATGCTGCGCCTTCCCGCACCGAGCAGCGCGCGTTGAGGCTGTTTGGCAGGGTGATGTCGCTGGACGAGTGGGAGCGGCGCTTGCGCTGGGCGCAGCGCAATGGACGCTTTCAGGGCAAACGGCTGGGAAACTTTGCCGTGCAGTCGCTGGGGTTTGGCCTGTTTGGCTTCGCGCTGGCCGTGCTGTTGAGCGCCCCCATAACCTGGGTGCTGCCGGTGATGGGCGCAGCCATGCCGTGGGTGCGCCTTTACAGCGCGGCGGAAGACGCGCGGGATAGAACCACGCGAGACCTCCCGGCGGTGGCCGCCGTGGTTGCTTCCGAACTTGCCGCGGGCACGCCCGCAGATGAGGCCGTGCGCCGCGCCGCGGTGCTTCCCGGCCCTCTGGCGGGTTTGCTTGCGGATGCCATGACGTTTTCGCGGGAAACAGGCCGCCCCCTGTTCGCCGATGTGCATTCCCCCGTGCGGGGCGCACTGGTGGAGGTGTTTACCCGTGAAGGCGTGCCGCAACTGGCGGTGTTTGCGCGCCAACTCAATGCCGTGGCCGTCAAGGGCGTTGAGGGCGCAGCGATGATGAGCGGCGTCGCCCAAAGCCTCGCGGATGAGTACCAGGCCATGATAGAGCGGCGAATAGAGCAACTGGATAGCCGCATCTGGCCGGTGATTGCCCTGTTTTTCTTCTTCCCCTTCGTGGGCTTGATTTTGCTGGTCAACCTGCTGCCCGCACTGGCGGCAATGAGCGGTGTAGGCGGTATGTAGCGATGTGGGGGAGTGCGCTTGTACTGGCGTGGCTGGCGGCGGGCGCGGTGTGGGACTGGAAAACCCGCACCGTGCCCAATGGCTGGACGCTGCCGCTGCTGGCCGCGATGTTGGGGTTGCGCGTGTGGTGCGGGCGCTGGCAGGTCGTGGGTGTGGCGCTGCTGCTGGGGTATCTGGTGTTGTGGGCGCGCGATGCAATGGGTGGGGCGGATGTCAAAATTGGGCTTGCGCTTACGCTGTTTTCCCCGTGGTACGGTTATTTGTCCCTCGTTGGTGCGGTGGGGCTGGCCGTTGTATGGAAAAAGCGCACCCTTGAAGACCACACGCCCGCGGTGGTTGGGATGTTTGCTGCCGTTTTTCTCTTGACAACCCTCATTGCCCTGCATATAATCAAAGCGTCTGCCCTGGGCGTAGTGTGCCTGTAAAAGGCCGCCCGAAAAAGGGCGGGCTTTTTTGTTTTAACCGTCCAACCTTTCCTTCGGAGGTGCTTTATGTTTGCTAATACCGTTTCCCGCCTTTATCGTGATGTGCGCGCCCGCTTTGTGGAAGACGGCCTTTACATTGCCGGTGCGGTGATTGCCGTTATCGCGGTGATTATCCAACTCGGCCCCAAAGTCGCCCATGTGTTTCAGCAGGCGTTGGACGCTTTGCCCTGACGGAGGGGCGCATGAAGTTTTTTAGAGACGAGCGAGCGCGCCTGATTGAAGACGCGCTTACGCTCCCCGTCTTGCTGCTTGTGACCGTGGCAATGCTCAATGTCTTCGTATATGGGCTTGCCGGGGTTTCTGCCGCCAATGCCGCGGAGTACGCCGCACGGCAGGCGTCCGTGGCGCAGGCCAACCAGCAGGCCGTGGCTGTGGCCGCAGCGCGGGGGAGGTTAGAGCAACTGCCCATTGGGGCGCAGTTTCACGTGGCTACTATTGCCCCCGCCAGGCGCGGCTCACGGGTTGCTGTAACCGTCACCTACGAGGTGCCCAACTGGTTCCGCGGTCTGGCTGCCATGTTCGGCGTGGACACGCCGCCAACCCTTCACGGGCGTGCGGTGAGTTACTTTCGGAAAGAGGGCTGGTAATGCGAAAGCAGTGGCTTTCCCGCGGCGGCTCAATGGTGTGGGTGGCCGTGTTCATGCTGGCAATCCCGCCGATGATTTTGGCGCTGGTCAACAGCGTGCGCCTGGTGCAGGCTGTTTACACTGTGCGTAACGCCGTGAGTACGGGGTGCCTGGCTGGTAGCCAGGAAGCAAACTTTCGCTATTACCGCAATCAGGGAGAGGTCTATCTTTACGAGCAGGCCGTCCGCATTGTCAGCGGGCATTGGTGGCTCCAGGCAACCCAGGGGCTTTCCGATGAGGGCGTCATTTCTGCCCGCGAATTCAATACACGGATAGCAAGAGCGGCGGACGGGCGGGGCGTCAGCGTGACCTGCACAGGCGCAGCCGAGTATCGCGTCTGGGGCGTGGACGCTTCTGTGCCGTTGCGGTACGAGACAACGGTTGAGACGCTTTTCAACCCTGTACCTGAACAGCCATAACATGCAGCGCCAAAGGCGCAGCACACCGCGGCGCACCCGCGGGGCTGCGGTGTGCACGCAGCGCAACGCGCCCTTTGTTTCGTTCACCACGACACGAAGGGACGGTGTGCCATGCGAAAAACAAACGCCTTTGGCGCGATGGTATGGGTCAGCCTGGTTTGGCTGGCGCTTGATGCTTACCTGGGTCGGTTGCTTGCGGTCAAGACACAACGGTTATTCGCCGGTGTGTTGCTGGCGCTGAACCGTTTGCCTTGAAGCAGCCCGCGCGGGGGCCGCGGTCACGAAGGCCGGGCTGCCGCCGACCCACAAGCGAGGCTTGCATGGAAATTGAACTGGAATTTGAAGGCAACGGCGTTTGGCTGGCGGTGATGGCTGCCGTGATTGTCGCCCTGGTTGCTTTGGGCGCGCTGGGGCGGGCGGTAACGCCCAACCCGCCGCACGTACTCACGTGGCGCGACTGGCGCTTTCTGGCCGTTCAGCGCGAGTACAACCGCGAACTGGCTGCATTGCGGAAAGATGGACAAACCCTTGCCGCCCTGGTGGATGGACAACCCACAATTGAAACCGCATGGAAGGCCGAGGAAATCCTGAAGCGGGTGCGGGGCGATGAGGGCTTGCCCGTCCTGGCTGGCCGCCGGGCAGCCGTGGCAGATGCAGCGCAGGCGATTATGGACTGGGTGAGCGGCGTTGGAAGCAGGGAAAACGCTGTGGAGGCGGTAAACAATGCTTTGGAGAGGCTTCGGGATGAGTGATGCCGTGGTTGTCGCCCAGCGTTTACAGCAAACGGCGCTGGAAGCCGAGCGCGATCTGCGCCTGGCGTTAGAGGGGCAATTGCGCCTGTACCGTGCGCTGCTGGAAGATATCGCGCACCGCGCCGGCCTTGCCGAGCAACTGGACGCCCTGCGCCATGACGACCCCACCATCCCGAAGGGATGGGGGCCGGCTCAATGGCGCACCTTTTTTGAAAGCGCGCTGCCGCAAGCCGGGCAGGGCAGGCAATGGGGGGAAGGGAAAAGGGGCGCAAACACGAGAGAACTTAATGCAGCCCGGCAGGAAATTGAGCGATTGCGGCGGCAGGTTACCGACCTGCAAGCCGAACTGAAAAAAGCGCGCCGCGAGCGCGATAAGGCGCAGGCGCACAACCAAAAGCCTCAACCGAAGCCCAAACCCGAACCAAAACCCGCCGCCAGCGGGCAACCTGCGCCCTCCGCGTCTGCCCCAATACAAGGGCTTTATCAAACCTGGGCGCAGATGGTCGCCGAGTTGAAACTGCCTTCCCGGTCTGCTGTGCCGATAGCCCAACGGGATTTGTTCCCCGCGAATGCCAACCAGCGCAAGCGCCAGGCGCAAATCCTGTTTGCGGTGGCTGTGCTTGGGTTGAGCATTCGCCCTGAAATTGCCCCGCTGGTTGCCCAGGCAAACAACCTGAAACCCCGCAGCGGCCGCGTCCGCAG
>JALVOR010000047.1 GCA_027026295.1 Anaerolineales bacterium
TCCCTGGCGGGGGCGAAGGTTTCGGCGGGCGCGGTTTCGGCAACGGGTTCTTCGGCCAAGGCGGCTTCCCACAGGCGTTGGGCGGTTTCGTCGGGCAAGGGCTGCCAGCCTGCGGGGCGCAAGGCGCGGGGCAGGCGGGCGGCGAGACGGCCTTTGATGTAATCCAGCAGGCTGAGGTCGGTCATGGCTAACCTCGGCGGCGGGCGATGTAGAAAGTGTACACGCCCTTGGGGTGTTTGGGGCGCTCGTAAAGGGGGCGCAGGCGGTGTTCCAGCCAGCCTAAGTTCCAGCGGGTGGGGACGAGGATCCAGCGCCCGGTGAGTTTCTTCGCTATCAGGCTGGGCAGGCCAAAATAGTGTCCCCATTCCAGGATGTGGAGCGCCTTCGGCGGGAAGTAGTGCCACCAGTCCACGATTTCGAAGCCGGCGCGGGCGAGGCGGGCTTCCCACGTGGCGGGGTCGTCGCAGTGGTGGTGGCGGGAAATGCGGTTGAAGAAGGCGCGGTAGGCATTGCCCAGAGGGCGCAGGCCGATTTTGTCCAACGCCTGCCCGATGGAAAGGGTGGGCAGGAAGTTGTGGTTGGGCACGCAGAAGTAGAAGGGCGCGCCCGGCTTCAGCACGCGGGCGGCTTCCGCCAGCACCGCATCGAGGTGGGGGATGTGCTCCAGCACCGAGTTGGAAACCGCACTGGCGAAGGCGGCGTCGGGGAAGGGCATCGCCGCGCCGTCGGCTTGCAACAGCAGGTGGTAGGCGTTGCCGTGGCGCTCGCGGGCTTCGCGGAGGGGCGCCCACCAGGGGTCAAGCCCTACATCGAGGGGGCGGTCGAAGGTGCGGGCGGCAAAGTGCCCATCGCCGCAACCGATGTCCAGCGTTGGTTGGGGGAGAGGAAGCCCTTGGTAGAACGAGGCTTCCACCGCGCGCAGGAAAGCGCGAAAATAGGGCAGTTCCCGCAATTGGGGAAAGAGGTAATCGGTTTTGTCGTTGGACATGGGAAGTATTTTACCATCGGTGGTTGCGGCATGTCTTGCCCCTGTGCGGGAAGGGTGCAAGCAACATGTGTAGAAATGGTTGCCCTATTATGGGATGAGGGCAAAACGACGCTTTTACGTAACCGCTCGGCTCCAGCAAGGAAAAAAACACAAGACCACAGAAAACACCGAAGCGCCACAGAAAATACAGAAATGAGGCAATTCGTGAAGTCTTTGCGTTGCGCCTTGGCGTTACAAAAATCCGTGTGCATCCGTGGCCTATCTTCCCAAGGCTGAATGGTTACGCTTCTACAACATTTGCCTGCACCCGTGCGGGAGGCTGCGGTTAAACAAAACTTGCCAGGTTGGGGCGCAACCTGGCAAGGGAGAGGAGGACGCTGCCGCTAAACGAAGAGGGAGCGTATCTCGCCGAAGGGCTTGCCGCCGTAACCGGCTTTGTTGAGCACGTCGATGTAGTGGGTGACGTTGTCCAGCACGTCGGCGGACGGTTTGTATTCCAGATGAGCACGCTGCAGGAAGCGCTGCGCGGCCGCGGGGGCGACGCCCATGATTTCGGCAATGTTGTGCGCCGCGGCTTCGGGGTTTTCGTTCACCCACTGCACGGCGGCCGCGGTTTCTTCTGCGAACATGGCTGCCAGGTCGGGGTATTCCCGCAGAATTTTGCCCTTGAAGAGCAAGCCGGCGTTGGGCAAGTTGCCCTGACCGGGGAAAATTCGCTCCCAAATGTCGCGGTAGGCAATGGCTTCATAGATGGCGCCTTGCCCCTCGTGAAGGGCAAAACTGGCCTCGGGCTCCCGCAGCAGGGCGGCCTCGGCCTGGCCGCTCACCAGTGCGGCCTTGATTTCTTCGGGCCGGCCAAAGGGCTTGCCAAACACGAAGTGGAAGTCCGCGGGGTCGTAGCCCAAGTGTTGCAGCAGGAATTTGGTCACAGCCGCGGGCGGCGCGGCGGGGATCAGCGGCAGGTGAATTTCGTGGCCGCGCAGGTCGTCGAAACCCTCGACGTGGGGCAGGCGGGTGAGGATGAAGAAATTGTCCCACACCACGATGGCGGTCATCTTGATGTCCAGCCCCTTCTGGTAGAGTTTGGCCACGGCGGCCACCGCCGAAAAACTGATGTCGGCTTTCTTGTTGACAATCCAGCCCAGGTGCTTTTCGGTTTTGTCCCACACTTTGAGTTCTGCGACCCGAATGGCCTTCATCAGGCGGCGGGATTCCAGCAGCCGCATGAGGATGGGGTAAACTACCGGGGTGGCCGACTGAATGACCAGGGGGACGGCGTGGAGCACGCCGGGGGCGGTGC
>JALVOR010000048.1:0-1758 GCA_027026295.1 Anaerolineales bacterium
TGCCCTATGACGATGCTGCCGCTGCCGTGGAAGACGTCGCCCGCCGCACCGCTCCCAATTTTTCTTCCATGCTGCAGGACTTGCGCCGCGGCGCGCCCACCGAAATCGACGCCATCTGCGGCGCGGTGGCGCGCATTGGGGCGCAAATCGGCACGCCCGCGCCCCTCAACCATGCCCTCACCGAGATGGTCAAGGCGCGCCTCGCGGCCATGCGGCGCGGCGAGGTCGCTAATTGACGTCCTGTTCAGCCCCGGGAAAATGGGCCGCGGATGAACGCGGATATTTGCGGATAGACATGGATTTAGGACACCGAGGAAGGCGGGATACCAACCCCGCCCTACATAAAATGCCTTTCTGTGTTCTCTGTGCCTTCTCTGTGGCTTCTGTATTTTTCTGTCTGCGCAATCTGCGGAATTTGCGGTTTTCCCTTGCTGCGGCTAATACCAGTTGACCCAACCTCACCGGAGGTTTCCATGAAAGTCGTCACCACCCTTGAAGAACTTTGGGAAGCCCGCCAGGCGCTGCCCAACCCCCTGGGCTTCGTGCCCACCATGGGCTATTTACACGACGGCCACCTTTCGTTAGTGCGCTGCGCCAAGCGCGACAACGCGAGCGTGGCCGTGAGCATTTTCGTCAACCCCACCCAGTTTGGCCCCAATGAAGACCTGGAAAGTTACCCCCGCGATCTGGCACGCGACCTCGCCATGCTGGAAGCCGAGGGCGTCGATCTGGTGTGGACGCCCACCGCCGAGGTGATGTACCCGCCCGGCTCCCAGACATGGGTGGAAGTAGAGAAAATCACCAAAGTGCTCGAAGGCGCTCGCCGTCCGGGGCACTTTCGCGGCGTGACCACGGTGGTTGCCAAACTGTTCAACGGCGTGCAGCCCCAGCGGGCATATTTTGGGCAAAAGGACGCCCAGCAGGCACGCGTGATTCAGCGCATGGCGCAGGATCTAACCTACCCCATTGAAATCGTGGTCTGCCCCATTCGCCGCGAACCCGACGGACTGGCGATGTCCAGCCGCAACACCTACCTGAACCCTGCCGAGCGGCAGGCCGCCACGGTGCTTTACCGCGCCCTGAGCGCCGCCAAAGCCGCTTTCCAGGCCGGGGAACGCGACGCCAATGCCCTGCGGAAGATTATGGAAGACACCATCAACGCCGAGCCCTTGGCGCGGCTGCAATATGTTTCCTGCGCCGACCCCGACACGCTGGAAGAAATCCACGGCAAGGCGGAAAAGGCACTGCTCTCCATGGCAGTGTACGTCGGCAAGACCCGCCTGATTGACAACATGCTCCTCGGCACGGGGAAGGAGACTTTTTGAGGCAAAATCATGCTCCTCACCATTGATATCGGCAACACCAACATCACGTTGGGCATTTACGAAGGGCAGGAAGCCGGCCCCCGCTGGCGGCTGGCGACCGTCCATCACCGTATGCCCGACGAATATGGCTTGCAATTCCTCGGCCTTCTGGAACACGCGGGGATTCGCCGCGAGGCGCTGGAAGGCGTATGCTTAGCCTCGGTAGTGCCGCCCCTCACCGGACGCATTACCGAAGCCTGCCGCCGCTATCTGGGACTGGAGCCGTTAGTGGTCTCGGCAGGCGTGCGCACAGGGGTGCGCATCCGCTACGAAGACCCGCGCGCGGTGGGCGCCGACCGCATTGTCGATGCCGCTGCCGTGCAAACCCTCTACGGCGGCCCCGCCTGCGTGGTGGATTTCGGCACAGCGACCACCTTCGACGCGATTTCCGCCG
>JALVOR010000048.1:1768-13646 GCA_027026295.1 Anaerolineales bacterium
CGATTATCTGGGCGGTGCGATCGCGCCCGGCATCGGCATTGCTTCCGAAGCCCTGTTCATGCGCGCTGCCAAACTGCCCCGCGTGGAACTGCGCCGCCCGCCTCATGCCATTGGCCGCAACACCGTGCACGCGATGCAGTCGGGGCTGTTGTTCGGCTATGTTGGTTTGGTGGAAGGCATCGTCGCGCGCTTCCGCCGCGAATTAGGCCCTAAAATGAAAGTGATTGCCACAGGCGGCCTTGCCGAAATCATTGCTCAGGAAACCGACATCATCGACATTATCAACCCCTGGCTGACACTGGATGGCCTGGCGTTGATTTGGGCGTTGAATAATTAGCAAAAATCAAGTACACTGCTTTCAACTTGTCCCTCGTTCGTTTCCATGTGAATAGGAGAATAGGATGAAACGCTGGTTTTGGTGGCTGTTGGCTGCAATAGCGCTCTTGGGGGTGGCGTGCAGTTTTACTTCGTTCCTTCCCTCTGCTAAAGGAGAAGAACAGAACACCGCCCCAGGGGTTTTGTTCCAGGACGACTTTTCAAACCCCAAGAGCGGTTGGGACCGTGTCTCGAATGAGCAAGGCAGCATGACCGACTATGTCGATGGACGCTACCGCATACTCGTCAATGACACCCAGACCGATATTTGGGCTAATCCGTCGAAAAATTTCACGGGCGATATCGTGGTCGAGGTGAACGCCGTCAAGAACAGCGGTCCCGACGACAATGACTTTGGCGTGATCTGCCGCTATCAAGACCAGAACAACTATTACGGTTTCCTGATTAGCAGCGATGGGTATGCAGGCATCGAACGCATTCTTAACGGGGAGCAGGAATTCATCAACAGCGACAAGGCCATGGTACCGGTGGATATTCCCAAAGGCGACGGCGTGACCTACCACATCACAGCCAAGTGCGTGGGCAACCTTTTGTCGCTTTCCGTCGATGGCAAACCTTTGCTTGATGTCACCGACGACGCTTTGCAGGCTGGCGACGTGGGCTTAATTGCCGGGACTTTCGACGAAAAAGGCGCTGACATCCTGTTCGACAACCTGGTGGTACATCGCCCGTGAACAGGCAGTCGCAAAACAGAAAAGGCGCGTGGCTGAACCACGCGCCTTTTTTTGTGCGTGCTCTGCGGGAAAGCGGCTACGGCAGCAGGCCGGGAATCAGGTGCACGGTCACGACGCCTGCATCAAGGTCAATGGCAAGCACCACTTCGTCGGTGTCGGGCAGCAGGAGTTCCTGACCACCGTCTTCCGGCTGGACGATGAAGACGTCGTTGGCGCCGGTTTCCATGATTTCGGCAATTTTCCCCAAGGTTTTGCCCTCGTCGGTGACCACTGTCAGCCCCAAAATCTGGTGGTAGTAAAACTCGCCATCGGGCAAGGGTGTGGCTTCTGCCGCTGGAACGCACACTAACATGTTGCGCAGCAGCCCCACCCGGTCGCGGTCGAGGTAGCCTTCGAAGGCCACCAGCAGCATGTCGTTGTGCTGGCGCACGCTTTGCAGCCGCAGGGGGAGGCGGCGGGGGCCGACATACACCACCAGCCCGGGGCGCAGCCGCTCGGGGAAGTCGGTGAGCACATCCATTCGGATTTCGCCCCGCACTCCGTGGGGGCGGCGCAACTTCCCCACGGCCAAATACAGCGGCTCATCCGAAGACGAGCCGCTGGGGGAAGGTGTACGGTAGGTATGGCGTGCCGGTTTTCTGCTCATTGGGGTTCTGCAATGTCTAATGTAAAACGTTTGCCTTCCCGGGCCGCGGCAACTTCCAGCAGCGAGCGGATGGCGTTGGCAACGCTGCCACCTTTGCCGATAATCCGCCCCATGTCTTCTTTGGCAACCTGCAGTTCCAGATGCACTGTTGCACCGCCGCGCACTTCGGCAACATGCACCTGTGTGGGGTCGTTGACCAGCGACCGGGCGATGTATTCCACCAATTCTTTCACGCGATGCCTTCCTTGGGGAGCGTAAAGGCAAAATGCGGGCTACGCGCCCGCATTTTGATCGTTGTTCACCTTACTCTGCCTTCTTCTGGGCGCCTTTCAGGGCCGCATCAGAGGTCTTGGGGTTGCTGTTGAACTTTTCCAGCGTGGCGGCTGATTCGGCCATCAGGGTTTCCAGCGATTCGCCTTTCTTGAACCGCTCGTAGCGGTCGTAGAAACCAATCATGCGGAAGATCTTTTCCACAGCATCGCTGGGTTGTGCACCTTTCATCAGCCAGTCGTAGACGCGGTCTTCTTTCAGCGTCACGGTGGAAGGGTCAGTGCGGGGGTTGTAGAACCCCAAAATTTCCAGGAAGCGGCCGTCGCGCTTGGTTTCCTTGTCTGCGGCCACAATGCGGTAACTGGGCTGTTTGCGAGCGCCTACACGGCGCAAACGAATGCGAACCATAGCGTTCACTCTCTCCTTGCGTTGGGATATTTTCGGTTTCAGGGGGTGTTTGCGTTGTCCCCGTCAATGGCGGGAAAGCGGCCTCAACGCGGGGGGAAGAGGGTTGACGCGGAAGGATGCGTCGCCGCCCGCAAGCCACGGCTCTCAATTTTACCGCATTTTTGGGTTAGAGGGGGAGGAAATCGCGTGCTTTGACAGCAACTTCGTTACTTTATCGGTATCGTCCGGGGTATAATCAGGGCGTGAAAAGACCTCATTGGACCTGGTTCGTTCTGGGTGCAGCCGTTTTGGGTGTCTGGCTGTATGCGACGCCCCCCGGCTTGCTGGGAAAGGCCGACGCCATTGCCTACGCCGTTTGCAGCCGCAACCCCGGTCATTCGCCGTTTTTGGGCGCCCGCCAGATGCCCTTGTGCTTTCGCGATACCGGCATGCACCTTGGCGCATTCCTCACCTTAGCGTTTCTGTTCTGGCGCGCGCCGCGGCAGGGTGCTTTCCCCAAAGGCGCGGTAGCGTGGGTGTTGGGCGCTTTTGCCCTTGCCTTTGCCATCGACGGCGGCAATGCCTTCGCCGGCGATTTTTTGCATCACACCGCCCTTTACCCGCCCGATAACCGCCTGCGGCTGATAACCGGCCTGGGCATGGGCATTGTGCTGGGTGCGCTCATCTATGCCGCCTTCCAGCAGGCGGTGTGGGCGCGCTATGAGCACGAGCCCGCGCTGCCCCCCAAACGCCTGCTGGCGCTTGGGGCGCTGGTTGCCTTCGGCGGCCTGCTGGTGTGGAGCGCCAACCCGCTGGTGCTTTACCCGGTGGCGCTGCTCACCACAGCCGACGTCGTGCTGCTGCTTTCCACCATTTATGCCCTTTTTCTGCTCGGCTTGCGGCGGCGGGAAGGCACAGCGCACACCTGGCGCGACATTGCCGATGTCTGTTTTCAGGGCTGGGTGATTGCCATGCTGCAAATTGGCGCTTTCGATTGGCTTCGGTTCACTACCACGCACACGTGGGGGGCTTTCCCGCACCCGTAGGAGAAGATTTGTGGATATCATCACCGGCTTGTTTTCGGCTTTTGGGCTGGCGGCCAGCGCAGGGCTGAATGCCTACATTCCGCTGCTGGTCATTGCCCTGCTGGCGCGGTTTACCCCCTGGCTGGCCCTTTCCCCGCCGTGGGATACGCTGACGCACCCCGCGGTGATTGTTGCCCTCGCAGTGCTGGCAGCCATCGAGTTCTTTGCCGACAAAGCCCCGGCAGTCAACCACCTCAACGACATTGTGCAGACTTTCGTGCGTCCCACCGCGGGCGCAATTGCCTTTGCCGCAGGCAGCGGGGCGATTGGGCATGTGCACCCGGCGCTGGCAATGGTCGCCGGCCTGCTGGTCGCCGGCAGTATTCACGCCGCCAAAAGCCTGGCGATGCGCCCGGCAGTTACGGCAACCACCGCGGGTATGGGCAATACACCGGTGAGCATGGCCGAAGACGCCGTGGCGACGGTGGTTTCGCTGGTGGCGGTGCTGGTGCCGCTAATGCTGATTTTGTTCGCCTTCCTGTTAGGTTTTTGGGCTGTAAAGCGTTATTCGCGTGCGCGCACGCAAGCCTCATGAGGCACCATGTTCGAAGAAACCCTTTCCCCTTTGCAGCAACGCTTGCTTTTTCTGCGCTCTCAGGTGTTGCAAATCGAACAGACTGTGCGGGAATCGCCGCACGATGCCACGCTCATCCTCCCCGATTTGCAACATCTCGACAAAACGCTGGAAAAACTGGACAAGCACATCCGGCAGTTCGAGCGCGAACGCCAGCGGGTGTTTGCCTTTGCCGACATTTCGCAGGTCATCAACTCCACCCTGGAACTCGACCAGGTGCTGCGCACCGTAATGGATACGATCATCCACCTGACAGGCGCCGAGCGGGCTTTCCTCATGTTGAAAGGGGAAAACGGCAGCCTGCACACCGAAATTGCCCGCAATTGGGACCAGGAATCCCTGCCCCGCGACGACCTGACAGTGAGTTATACAGTCATTCGGCGGGTGGTGGAAACCGGCAAACCGATTTTGACGACCAACGCCCAGGAAGACCCGCGCTTCAAGGGGCAGAACAGCGTGGTTTTCCACAACCTGCGGGCGATTTTGTGCGTACCCCTGAAAGTGAAAGGCAAGGTCACCGGTGTGATTTACGCCGACAACCGCATTCGCAGCGGCGTATTTTCGGACGAAGACAAGGAAGTGCTCTCGGCCTTTGCCAACCAGGCCGCGGTGGCGCTGGAGAATGCCCGCCTGTTCAATTCCGTGCGCCGCACCTTGGCCGAAGTGACCGAACTCAAGAATTTGCTGGATAACGTTTTCGCTTCCATTGCCAGCGGCGTCATCACGGCAGACGTGGAAGATAAAATCAACCTCTGCAACCAGGCCGCAGAGCGCATTCTGGAATGCCGCGCCGAAGAAATCGTCGGTCAGCCACTGCACAAGGTATTGGCGCCGCTGGGGCGCGAATTGCGAACCCATCTGGAACGCGTCAAGACCTCAGCACAGCCGGTGGTGGGGCTGGAACTCGCACCGGCGTTGCCGGGGCGGGGGCGGACTTTCTTCACCCTCAACCTTTCCCCCTTGCGGAGCAGCGACGGCGCGCCTCAGGGCGTGACAGTGGTATTAGACGACCTCACCGAAAAGCGCCGCCTGGAGGCCATGCGCTCCCTCTTCGAGCGGATGGTTTCCCCGAAGGTCATCGACCAGTTGGACCCAAAAGCCCTGCGGCCAGGTGGCAAGCGTACCACCGTAACAGTGTTGTTCGCCGATATTCGCGGTTTCACCCATTTCAGCGAGGATCTGCGGCCTGAAGAACTGGTTTCCGTCCTCAACCGTTACCTCGCCGCTGCTGCCGAGGCCATTCTGGAAGAAGAAGGCACCATCGATAAATTCATGGGCGATGCCGTCATGGCATGGTTCAATGCCCCCATCCCCCAACCCGACCACACCCTGCGGGCTGTGCGGGCAGCGTTGCGGCTGCGCCACCGCGTGAAGGCGCTTTACGAAGCGTTCCCGCCACAGTTCCGGTTGCATTTTGGCGTAAGCGTGCATGTAGGCGATGCCGTGCTGGGGCTGATTGGCACCGAAAAGCGGCTGGAATACACCGCCATCGGCGATAGCGTAAACACCGCCAAACGCATTCAGGAAAACTCCGCCGCCGACCAGATTTTGATCAGTGCCGACGCCTACAAGGCTGTGGCGCCGTGGGTGGAAGTGCGGCCTGTGCCGCCGGTGCACGCCAAGGGCAAAAGTCAGCCGGTGCCAGTGTATGAGTTGCTGGGGTTAAAAAAGACCTGACAGGTTTTCAAAAACCTGTCAGGATTGTAACGGCTCAGCCCCCGCAAGGAGAAACCACGGAAGACACTGAAACGCCACAGAAAACACAGAAAGCGGGCAACAGATTGCGGGGTGCGGAATAATGCGGGCTGCAAGGTTCAACTTCTTCGCGGCCTTGGCGTCCCAAAAATCCGTGTGCATCCGTGACTATCTGTGTCATCCGTGGTCTGCTTTCTTGCGGCTGAACAGTTACTCAAAGTTTCTGCTTTTGAGGGGGAAAGCATCAAGCGCTCACTAAGGTGCCCACGGCTTCGCCGTAGAGGGCGCGACTGAGGGCGCTTTCATCCCACAAGTTGAGCACCAGAATGGGCAGTTCGTTGTCCATGCAGAGGGAAAGCGCCGTGGCGTCCATCACCTGCAGACGGCGGTTGAGGGCTTCGATGTAGGTGAGGTGGTCGAAGCGGCGGGCATCGGGGTTGGTCTTCGGGTCAGCGTCGTACACGCCATCGACCTTGGTGGCTTTGATGAGCACATCCGCGCCGATTTCCATTGCCCGCAGGGCTGCCGCGGTGTCGGTGGAAAAGTAGGGGTTGCCGGTGCCGCCGCCTAAGATGACGACACGCCCCTTTTCCAGGTGGCGGATAGCGCGGCGGCGGATGTAAGGCTCGGCCACCGAGCGCATTTCAATGGCGCTCTGCACGCGGGTAGGAATGCCGGCGCGTTCGATGGCGTCCATCAGCGCGAGGGCGTTCATCATGGTCGCCAACATGCCCATGTAATCGGCGGTAGCGCGGTCCATACCGCGCGCCAGCCCTTCAGCGCCGCGCCAGAGGTTGCCCGCGCCGATGACCACGGCCACCTGCACACCCAGGCGGGCGACTTCGCCAATGCGCTTGGCGAGCACTTCGGCGGCTTTGGGGTCAACGCCGCGCCCGTCAGCAGGGGCAAGGGCTTCACCGCTGAGTTTGAGCAAAATGCGGTTGTATTTCAGTTTAGGCATGGCTTCCTCCCGATAAAAAAGCCAACCCCAAGGGGTTGGCTTTTGGTCATTGCTACTCGCCGCTTTCTTCTTCGGCTTCGGCGGCACTGAACTCGCCGAGTTCCCACCGCACGAAACGGCGGATGATGATGTTCTCGCCAATGGCGGCGATGTTCTGGTTGAGCAGGTCGGCAATGGTCATCTTGTCGTCACGGATGTAAGCCTGGTTGAGCAGGCACACTTCGTCCTTGAATTTCTTCAGGCGGCCTTCCACGATGCGGTCGACGATCTTTTCGGGCTTACCTTCGCGCAGCGCCTGTTCACGGGCAATACCGCGTTCGTGTTCCAGCACCTCTTCGGGAATGTCCTTTTCGGAAACATACTGAGGCGACATGGCGGCGATTTGCAGGGCAACCTCGTGCGCCAGTTTGCGGAAGGCTTCGGAGCGGGCGACGAAGTCGGTTTCGCAATTCACTTCGACCATCACGCCCACGCGCCCGTTGCCGTGGGAATACAGTTCGATGATGCCTTCAGAGGCTTCGCGGCTGGCGCGCTTGGCAGCCTTGGCGAGCCCCTTCTTGCGCAGAATTTCCACGGCTTTGTCGAAATCGCCGTTGGCTTCGACGAGCGCGTTCTTGCAGTCCATGATGCCGGCGCCGGTGGCGGCGCGCAGTTCTTTGACTTGTTCCATGGTTACAGCCATCGTTTGTTCTCCTTCGGGTAGCATGGCACGCAGGCATGGTTTTTGGGCCATGCCTGCGTTGTGGTTTGCGGTTCGTTTGTCGGGGGTCAGGCTTCTTCGGTGTCGCCGGTGTTGTCTTCGGCGGTCTCTTCGGCAGCGGATGCTTCCTCAGCAGCGGGTGCTTCCTCGGCTTGCCCTTCGGCGGTTTCTTCAGCGGCAGGTGCTTCAGCGGCTTCCATTTGCTGAATCTTTTCGAGGGTGGCAGCACCCAGCAGTTCGTCTTCGCCCAGTTCGGGTTGGGCTTCGGCTTCAGCCTGGGGAGCAACCTTTGCAGCAGCCTGGGCCGCGGCTTCTTCTGCTTCGGCTTGCTCTTTCTCGCGAATTGCCTTGCCTTCCAGCACAGCGTCGGCAATTTTACCCACGATGAGTTTGATGGCACGAATGGCGTCATCGTTGGAAGGGATGACGTAATCAACGTCGGTGGGGTCACAGTTGGAATCCACCACCGCGACCACGGGAATGCCAAGGCGGTTGGCTTCCTTGATAGCGATCTCTTCACGGCAGACATCGACCACAAACACCAGGGCAGGCAGGCCATTCATGTTGCGCAGGCCGCCCACGCGCTGGCGCAGGCGCTCGATCTGACGGGTGAGGCGCAGGGCTTCCTTTTTGGTCAGGCGGGAAAACTCACCGGCATCGCGGCGGCGTTCCAGTTCTTCCAGGTAGCGCACGCGCTGACCGATGGTGCGCCAGTTGGTCAGGGTGCCGCCCAGCCAGCGGTAGTTGACATAGGGCATGCCGCAGCGCGTCGCCTCTTCGGCGATGGTTTCCTGCGCCTGGCGCTTGGTGCCCACGAAGAGCACCTGACCGCCCTCGGCGGCTGTGCGCCGCACCAGGTCGTAGGCCTGCCGCAGGGCTTTTTGGGTGATTTGCAGGTTGAGGATGTGGATGCCATTGCGCTCGGTGAAGACATACGGGCGCATTTTGGGGTGCATTTTGCGGGTGCGATGTCCGAAATGCACGCCACATTCCAGCATGGTTTTCATCGAAACCAGAGCCATAGAAAAGTACCTCCTGTTAGCGTTTTGCCTCCGCTTCCGTCTTCCCCGCACGGCACCAGAGCAAGGCCCATTGCCCTGGCACGCACCGGCGAGTCGGGAAGCGTGCGAATTTAACCCCCGCGATGGCGGGGGTGGCGTGAGTATATCACGGGTGGGGGAATTCGTCTACATTTTGTAACTATTCAGTCCCAAAGAGAAACTACGGATTACGCGAAGAAAACCACAGAAGACACCGAAATAAGACGCTATCCGAAAAATATTGTGGTGTCATTGCGAGCCCCCCTCGCTGCGCTCGGCGCAGGCTCCGGGGCGAAGCAATCCCCCTTTTTATCGGTCAGGAGACTGCTTCGGCGGGCTTCGTCATTGCTCAGACCGCCTCGCAGTGACACATCTGCAAAGAATTTTCGGTTAGGCTCTAAGGCAATTCGTGAAGCGTTGCTTCGTCAATTCGTAGAAAACCAAAGCAACACCACACCAAATTCAACCTCCTCTGTGCCTCGGCATTATCCCTTCTTGGCGGTCTTGGCATCATCCTGGAAGCCCTGGCGTTAAAAAAAACATGTGCATCCGTGTCATCCGTGGCCCATCTTCCCAAGGGTGAACAGTTACGCTTCGACATCACTTGCCTGCGCCCAGGCACGCGCTTTTGTTTGCCTCACCTTCGCGAATGTGATAAAATTGCCCGCACTGTTGGGGTGTGGTGCAATCGGCAGCACAGCGGACTTTGGATCCGTTAATCCTGGTTCGAGTCCAGGCGCCCCAGCCTGGAAAGACGGGCTCCGCGCCCGTCTTTTGCATTTTGGCGTGCAACATCTGTTCAGCCCCGATGTGTGAGATAATTGGGGCAGTGCAGGGAACACACACAAAAGGCACAAAAATCCAAAAAAACTCGCAACCGCTCATGAATTATGCTGGCTCTCCCGCAAGCAGAGGAGGCAAAAATGTTTAAGCGATGGTGGCTGATGGGCATATTTGGCCTGGCTTTCATGGTGCTTGGCGGGTGTTCCTGGCCGCCTTTCGCCGCTGCCGCACCGCCACCCACAATGACCATCCCACCGCCCACTGCCGCGAAAGCCCCTCTCGAAACGCCTGCCCCTTTGCCCACAACCACACCTGTACCTGCCCTGACGCCTTCCCCTACCACTTCCCCGGCAACCAGCCTGCGCCCTTGCGTTCCCCAACACCCTGAGCGCAAAACGCTGAACATGGACAAAGACCAGTTGCTGCACGGCGGGTTGCTGCTGGTGCTCAATGCAGGGATGCCCCTGCCCAACCTCGACCGCGCCCTGCAACGCGCCGGGCTGGGCGGCTACCCGCAAGCCGCACTTTCGGTGGATATGAACGGTGACCATTTCGAAGATGCCGTAGTGGCGTTGCTGCTTTCCCCGCAGACACAGCCACCTCAGGGCGCACTGCTCATCTACCTCTGCAACAAGGGGCAGTACGCGCCCCCCGTTGTGTTCCAGGAACCCGCCGACCGCTATGCGTGGGGCATGCCCATCGTCCACTTTGCCCAGGACATGAACGCCGATGGCCGCACCGAACTGGTGGTTTCTGCCGTCCACTGCGACACCAACTGCGCGGAGAAATTCGCCATTCTGGGCTGGCGCGATGGCGGCCTGCGTGACCTGCTGGAAGATGCTGCCCAGCCTTTCCCCTCGCCGGTGCCTTTCCTTGCAGACCCCAACGGGGATGGCATTCTGGATTTCATTATAGAAACCAGCAGCGGCGAGCGGCTGGTGTGGCATTACCAAAACGGCGTTTGGAAGCGGTGAGGAAGGGTCGCTTCGTTGCCTCGTTGCTTCGTTGCTTGGGGCACTTACCCACTACAGAAACCCGCTATGACTACTTTCACCTTTGAAATTGTCGCCACCGACGGCCATGCCCGCGCGGGCGTTTTCCACACCCCCCACGGCGACCTGCTGACGCCGGTTTTCGCACCGGTGGGCACACAGGCCACCGTCAAAGCCGTGACGCCCGCTCAATTGGAAGCCTTAGGCGCTTCGCTGGTGCTGGCGAACACCTACCACCTTTACCTGCGCCCGGGCGACGACCTGGTGGCCGAAATGGGCGGTCTGCACGCTTTCATGCAATGGCCGCACCCCATGCTGACCGATTCCGGCGGCTTCCAGGTGTTTTCCCTCGCCAAAATTCGGGAAATCGACGCCGACGGCGTGACCTTCCGCAGCCATCTGGATGGCTCGGTGCACCGCTTTACCCCCGAAAAGTCCATCGCCATTCAGGAAAACCTCGGCGCGGACATCATCATGGCGTTGGACGAATGCCCACCGCCCCACGACCGCGCTTACAATGAGGAAGCCCTCGCCCGCACCCACGCATGGGCGGAGCGCAGCCTGCAAGCCCATACCCGCCGCGATCAGGCGCTCTTCGGCATTGTGCAGGGCGGCGTGTTCCCCGACCTGCGGGAGCAATCGGCAGAATTCATCGCCTCGTTGGGCTTCCCCGGCCACGCCATCGGCGGCCTTTCGGTGGGCGAAACCAAGGAGGAGATGTACGCGATGATTGAGGTGGTCAACGCGGTGCTGCCGCCCGAAAAGCCGCGCTACCTGATGGGCGTGGGCACGCCGCAGGATCTGATCGAGGCCGTGCGCCGCGGGGTGGATATCTTCGATTGCGTGCTGCCCACCCGCCTGGCGCGACACCACGCCGCCATGCTGCAAAACGGCGGAAGGCTGAACATGCGCCGCAATGAATTTGCCCGCGACCCGCGCCCCATCGACGAAACCTGCACCTGCTACACCTGCCAGCATTTCAGCCGCGCGTACATTCGCCACCTCATCATCGCCAAAGAGATGCTGGCCGCGACGCTGCTTTCCATTCACAACCTGCACACGCTGGTGCAACTGGCAAAAGCCATGCGCCAGGCCATCATCGCAGGCCGCTTCGAGGCGTGGGCAGCAGTGCAATTGCAAACCGGCGGCGGCTGACCTACCGCCTTCCTGAGAAGAAGACCACGGCGGACACGGGTGAGCACGGATTTCCTTTGCAGTTTCTCACTCAATCTGTGCTAATCTGTGAAATCGGTGGATGTTTGTCTGCGTAATCTGTGGTTTTCCTGCCAGTGCCGAGCAGCAACAAAGGAGGAGCGATGACCGCACTTCAAGCCCTGATTTTGGGCATCGTTCAAGGCATTACCGAATTTCTCCCCATCTCCAGTTCCGGGCATCTGGTGCTGGTGCCTCATCTTTTGGGATGGCACATCCCTGCCGACCAAGCGTTCATCTTCGATGTGCTGGTGCAGATGGGCACCCTGGTCGCCGTGATTGCCTATTTCTGGGAAGACCTCTGGAGCATCACCCTTGGCTTCCTGAAAGCGCTGGTCGCCCGCCGCCCGCTGGAAACCGCCGAAGCCCGCCTGGGCTGGTATCTCATCATTGCCACGGTGCCGGCGGTGATTGGCGGCCTGTGGTTCAAAGATGCGGTGGAAGCCGCCTTCGGCTCGCCGCG
>JALVOR010000048.1:13656-17818 GCA_027026295.1 Anaerolineales bacterium
GTTGGTGATCGGGGAATACTTCGGGAAGCGCAAACGCAACCTGGCGCACCTCAACTGGGTTGACGCGCTGGTCATGGGGCTGTTTCAGGTACTGGCGCTGTTTCCGGGCGTTTCCCGCAGCGGCAGCACGATTGCTGGCGGCATGGTGCGCAACCTCGACCGCCCCACCGCAGCCCGTTTCTCGTTCCTGATGTCGGTGCCGGTGATGCTGGGGGCAGGGGCCGTAGCGTTGAAAGACATGCTCGCCATGCCCGCGGTGGGCGACGTGGCTGTGCCTGTTGCCATCGGCTTTCTCGCGGCGCTGGTTTCCGGCTATGCGGCCATCCGCTGGCTGCTGGCTTATCTGGGACGCCACAGCCTCTACACCTTCGCCGCTTACTGCCTTGCGGTGGGCGCGCTGATTTTGTGGGTGGCGTAATTGCAACCCACCTCCTACAACCTGCTCCTTGCATCCTGCGCCCTTGGTGCTAAAGAAACACCCCCGACCAACTTGCGCCGGGGGTGTTCGTTTTCACGCCACCGCCTTGGCAACCTCCTCGCCGTAGGCCAGCAGCGCCTTGACCATTTCGGGCGACCTGCCTTCGGCATACACCCGCAGCACCGGCTCGGTGCCCGAGGGACGAATCAGCAGCCACGAATCGTCAGCAAGGATGTATTTGCAGCCATCTAAGGTACTGACTTCCGTCACGGCTTCGCCGCCGATGGCCTGGGGGGCGTTTTCGGCGAGGCGTTGCGTCATACGACGCTTGGAAACCGGATGCCGCAGGCGAAGGTCGGTGCGGGCGTAGTGGGCTGGACCAACTTCCGCCAGCAGGTCTTCTACCAACGCGGAAAGCGGCTCGCGGTAGTAGGCCAGCATTTCCAGAATCAACAGCCCCATCAAAATGCCGTCGCCCTCGGGAATATGGCCCAAGAAGGCAATGCCGCCGGATTCCTCGCCGCCGATGAGGACGTCTTCCTGCAGCATGTGGTCGGCAATGTGGTTGAAGCCCACGGGCGTTTCATGCACGGGCACGCCATATCTGGCAGCCAGGCGATCGATCATGCGGGTGGTGGAAACCGTACGCACCACCGCACCGCGCAGGCCGCGCACTTCGGCCAAATAGCGCAGGCTGAGCGCCATGATTTTGTGGGGGTCGACGAAGTTGCCGCGCTCGTCCATCGCGCCGATGCGGTCAGCGTCGCCGTCGGTGGCCAGCCCCACATCGCCGCGGCCAGTGGCAATGGCCGTAGCCAGCGCACCCAGGTAGCGGGCGATGGGTTCGGGGTGCACGCCGCCGAAGCCCGGGTTCATTTCGGCGCGGATTTCGTGCACTTCCACGCCCGTGCCCTGCAAAAAGGCGCGAATCACGCCCCGCCCGGAGCCATACATGGAATCCACCACCACCCGCAGCCTGCCTTCGGCGATGCGGTCGGCGTCGATCAGGGTATGCAGATGGGCGAAATAGTCGGGCAGGGGGTTGAAGCGTTCCAGCAGGCCGAGTTTGCGGGCTTTTTCGTAATCCATCAGGTTGGGGCCGCGGCCGCGTTCCTCGTTGTCGTTGAGGTAAACCTCCACGCGGCGCGCCTGTTCGGGCGGCGCGGAGCCGCCGTAAGCGGCTTTGAGTTTGACGCCGTTGTAGCGCGGGGCGTTGTGGGAAGCCGTGATCATCACCCCCGCCGCAGCGCCTTTGCGCTTCACCGCGTAGGAAATCGCCGGGGTGGGGGCATCGGCCTGCGCCAGCCATACCTTGATGCCGTTGGCGGCCAGCACGCGTGCCACTTCACGGGCGTAGCGGTCGGAAAGGAAACGGGTGTCGAAGCCAACCACGGCAGCGATACCTTCTTCGCCGTCCGTGTCGGCTTCCAGCATGTCGGCAATGGCCTGGGAAACCAGGCGCAGGTTGTGAAAGGTGAAAGTGTCGGAAATGACAGCACGCCAGCCGTCGGTGCCAAAATGTACGGGCATGAAAACACCTCGTTGGGGTGGGGTTGATTACTTCGGAGACGCTTCTTTTGCGCCTTTGCCTCCAAAAATCAGCGCAACGCCGCTGCCGGTTGTGTTATTCGCGGTCTGCATTCCTGAAACCGGAGAGTTACGAACCATTGCTTTTGGGCTTCCGGCGCCAGCGGGGGTGAAACGGCAGGTTTCCCAAAAGGATGAAGGGCAACAAATACACGCTCAGGCGGAAGGGCAACTCGGGGTTGACGGCATACAAACGCCCCGCAAGGACAGACGCGCCAAACACTGCCAGCCCGCTCATGGTCTCGTTGAAGCCATACGCCAGCCCCATGGCGGCTTCTTCGACCATGCTGCGCACTTCAGCCGCCGACAATGCGCGCGAGGCCCAGTAACCGCCTACGAAGAAATACGCCAGGCTGTACCACGGCAAACCGGTGCCTTTCCAGATAAGCAAAGGGAACAAACCGCCCGCGAACTGCGCCATCAGAAAGCCGCTCCACGCTTCGAAGGAGCCCAAAATCATGCTGAAGAACACCATGCCGCCGCGGCTCAGCGCGCCGAACAGGCCAATGTTTCCCAAAGTGGCGCCGCGCACATCATTGAGAAAATTGGGCGCCAGCGGCTGGGGCAGGTAGAGTGCGAACATTGCCACAAAAACGAAGCCAATGAAAGCCCAAAAGCGCGGCGCCAAACTATTGCGGAAGCCCTTGACAGCGGTTTCCTGCTGCGCTTGGCGCACCACCGGCTGCGGGCGAATGAACAATACCAGCACCACGGAAACCACGAACAACCCGGCGGCAAAGCGATAAACGCTTTCCAGCCCCACCAGTTCGCCAAGGCGGCCTCCCGCCAGCGAACCCAGCACCGCGCCGGTGTTGAACGACGCCGAAGTCAGGGTAAGCGCCCGCTGCACGCTCCATTTGCCGCGCGCGGCGGTTACATAACTGTTGAGGGGGGCAATGACAAAAGCCGAGAGGCTGTAAAGCAACAAGCCCACGGTGAACAGCGCCAGCGAGTGCGCCGCTGCCATGAAAAACGCCGCCACCAGCCCGGTGCCCCACGAAGCCCACATCACCGGACGACGGCCAAAGCGGTCGGCAACCGCACCGGCAGGAATATGGGCAAAACTCAAAATCAGGCCGCCGGCCCCCAAAATTGCGCCAATGGCGGTGGGCGACGCCCCCAGTTTTTGCAAATAAATCGGCTGGAAGTAAAAGAACAGCCCCTCGCCGATGCCCCATACGAACAGCGAGGCCGTCAAAAAGCGCAGGTCACGGTTCATGTCGCTTGTGCCTCTGCCACGACGTGCCTGACGAAGTCGCCCACCTCGCGATACACCCGCCCGCGCTCGGCGTCCAGCGTGACCACATGGCTGCTGCGTTCCACCCACACCAGTTGTTTTTGCTCACTGCCCAGGCTGGCGAAAATCTGCTCGGCGTTGTGGGGCAACACATAGGCGTCGTTGCGCGAATGCAGCACCAGAGCAGGCATTTTCACCTCGGGCAACGCCTTCCGCATTTCATGCAGCATCAAGTCGAGTTCCAGCGCACTGCGCGCCGGGTTGACAGCATAGGCCAGCCGCCCCTCAAAACCGCGCGGGTCGAACACCCTGCCTTCCTCTTTCGGGAAAAACGGGCGGAAAATCGCCAGAATTCTGTCTTGCCACGGAATGTGAATGTCATACGGGGCAGCCATGCTGACCACCCCCTTGACCGGCAAATAGGAACTCAGCAACAGGGCAATAGCCCCACCCATCGAAAGCCCCACCACGACGATATCCTCGAAGCCCATGCTGCGCAGCAAATGCCAGCCATCTTCGGCGGAAGCCACCCAATCTTCCCAGCGCATGTGTGCCATATCCGCGGGTGTGGTGGCGTGCCCCGCAAGCCGCACGCCCAAGGCGGTGTAGCCGCGCTTGCGGAAAAGGTACTCGCCCAAGCCGCGCATTTCCCGCGGCGTGGCAGTAAAGCCATGAATCAACAGGCAAGCCGTGGTGTTGCCAACGAAAAAGAAAGGCTCGCCGTGAGGTAACAAAACGGGTCGCATGGGAGGCTCCAAAGTGAAAGGATGACGCCAGATGCATCGCACAACGCCAGCAGGCAACGGAAGGATAGCACAAAATTTAGCGGCTGCCAAGCATGAGCAAAGGCATGGGTGCAAGCAAAATATGTAGAAATGGTTGCCTTGTTATGGGATGAGGGCAAAAAAAACCCACAAAAC
>JALVOR010000048.1:17828-19716 GCA_027026295.1 Anaerolineales bacterium
ACTCGCTGCGCAGCCACCAAAAATTGAATGTAGTCCAGTTCATCTACCTTTGGAGCGTTCATGGCTCTATTATATTATGTCGACTGCGTAAAACCTAAAAAAAAAACCACAAAACCACAGAAAACACTGAAGCGCCACAGAAAACACAGAAACAAGGCGATTCGTGAAGCATTATTTCGTCAATTCGTAGAAAACCAAACGAATGCAACCTCCTTTGTGCCTCTTTGTGCTCCTCTATGCCTCGGCATTATCCCTTCTTTGCGTGCTTTGCTTTCTTTGCACCTTAGCGTTACAAAAAAATCCGTGTGCATCCGTGACTATCCGTGTCATCCGTGGCCTATCCTCCCCAGGCTGAATAGTTACGCTTCGACAACATTTGCCTGCACCCCAAAGGCATCTGTGGGATGTGCTCTTATCCGCTCAAGCCCAGAAAAAACAGGCAAACGGCCAAAAGAGCAGAGTGAGCGTTAAACATATTTTGCGCGATTCATTGACGAAACCCCGCCGCGCGGCTAAAATGGGTAGGCTATTCGCCCGCCGAGGCGAATTTTTGTTGCCCCGGCACACACCATCAGAGGAGCGAAGGTAACCCCATTGCAGGGTAAGAGGCGCTCCGAGGAAGGGAAAAATGGATCAAGTTGTTCTGAAAGCCGAACGGCGCACCGTGACCGGCAAACAGGTCAAGCAGTTGCGCCGCGAAGGCAAACTGCCCGCCGTGCTCTACGGCAAACACATCGACCCCACCCCTCTGGTTCTGGACTACCGCACTGCCGAGAAGGCGCTGCGAGGGCTTTCCACCTCCACCCTGGTTGTTCTGGAACTGGAAGGCACGCGCCACACCGCCGTGGTGCGCGAACGCCAGAAGGACTACATCAGGAACAAACTGCTGCATGTGGATTTCCAGGCGCTCTCGCTGACCGAAAAGATGCGCGTGGAAGTGCCCATCGAACTGGAAGGCGAAGCCCCCGCGATCAAGACCTACGGCGGTGTGCTGGTGCAGGCGTTGGAATCCGTCGAAGTCGAATCACTGCCCGGCGACATGCCCGAGCGGCTGACCCTCAGCCTGGAAAACCTGAAGGAAATTGGCGACAGCATTCTGGTTGGCGACCTGGTGCTGCCCCCCAACGTCAAAGTGCTGGCCGACCCCAACGAAACCATTGTGGTGGTCACCGCACCGCGCAGCGAAGAGGCCGTCGAGGCTGCCGGTGGCATGGCGGAAGAAGCCGGCGAAGAGCCCGAAGTCATCGCCAAAGGCAAGGAAGAAGAGGAAGAAGAGGAAGCGTAATTCCCCGCTGCATTCCGCAATATCGAGTTACCCCCCTGTTGACCAGGGGGGTAACTTTTTTACTGGCATGCGGTGCAATTTTTTGGATGCCAGGGTGCAACGTAGAGAGGCGTAGAGGGATGCAACGCCTCACGCAACTCACATCCCGTAGTCCGCTTTCACCATCTGTGTTTTCTGTGTCTCTTCTGTGTCTTTCCGGCCACGTCATCTGCACAATCTGCGGTTTCCCTGAGCAGGGCGGTACGGCGGCCTGAGCGTTTATAATTGGGGGCATGAACATCGACCGCCGCTTGATGAAATTGCTTCAAGGGCCGCGCGCCGCCTTCATCGTTACTGTCGCATTGGGCGTGCTGGGCGGCTTCCTCATTGTGGCGCAATCCGCGCTGGTAGCGCGCATGGTGCAGCGCGTCTTCCTCGGGGGCGCTACTGTGGCCGATATTGGGGGGCTTGCGGTGGCCTTCCTGCTGGTGCTGGGGCTGCGGGCCGCGGCTTCGTGGGGGGCGGAAGTGAGCGCCTTCCGGGTGGCCGCGGCGGTCAAGCGCACCCTGCGCGCCCGCCTGCTCACGCACTTAGAGGCGTTAGGCCCGCTCTACACCCATGGCG
>JALVOR010000049.1 GCA_027026295.1 Anaerolineales bacterium
ACGGTGGAGGAGACCGCTTCGGCGGTCTACGACCGCCTCGCGGTGACATAAAGGGAAGGAACTGCGTAACTCCTATGATATTTTCCATGGTTTTGCGCCCCAAAAACAGGGCGTCGTGGAACGAGGTCGAGGCAAAGACCTCGTTCATAATGAGCAGGCTACGGTCGGTGGTTTCTGTGAAGATGGCGTGCAGGCGCACGAGTTCGTCTTCTAGTTTGCCGCGCAGGCTGGCGACATCTTCCGCACGCTCGAAATGGGTGAAAATGCGGTCGGGCAGGTAAAGCGTGGCTTCGCGGGCGAGCACGGGCAGCCCCAACGCCGCGAGGTGGTGCAATTGCCCGAAGGCGCGGGCAAAGGTGGTTTTCCCACCCTGGTTGGGGCCGGTAACCACCAGAAGGCGCTCCTTGCCTTCCAGCCGGAAGTCGTTGAGCACCACGGTTTCCCCTTTGGGCACCAGTTTGTGGGCTAACGCCAGATCGCAGGCATCGTGCGCGGCGGTGCGCTTTTCGGTGGTGACTTCGGGGTAGCAGAAGGGCAGCCCGCCCTCCCGTAGCGGGGCGATGTAATCCTGATAGGCGAGGAAGAACTGCGCTTCGCGAGCAAAAGTTGCCAGTTCGGGGTTGAGGAAGCCGCCGTGGCGGGCGCAGTAATCGTCGAGGCGGGCAAAGGGTTCGGGGAAGAGTTTGACCACGCAGTCCAGAATTTGGGCTTCGACGTGGTTCATGCCGCTGCGGATGTAGAACGGCGTACGGTAGTCTTTCACTTCCCCCTGGCGGAATTTGGCGAAGGTCTGCTCGATTTCCTCGGCGTGGTTGGGTTCATCGTTGCAGCGGCGCACCCGCACGCTATCGCCGTTGATGAGCACGCAATAGCGAATGGCGGCAAGTTCAGCCTGCGTTTGGGCGGTGTCGGAAGCCAGCGCGGCGAAATCTTCCGAAGCGGTGTAGACGCGCAGGGCTTTCCGGAACGCTTGCAGCGCGGCGGCATGGAGTTCGGCGTTTTCCAGCGCGGCGCGCAGGGCTTCCACGGCCTGCACGTAGCGCCCCGCGGCGGCCAGTTGCCAGCTGGTGCGGTGGTGGTGATATTCCAGGTCGTGCGCCAGCATGTGCAGGTAGCGCTGCACCTGCTGGATGTCTTCGCTGAACTGCGCTACTGCGTTGCGTAGCGCCGGCATTTCCAGATCTTGAGCGACTTCCTGCCGGTAGCGCACGGCTTCCACCGTGTGCAGCGGGGTGTGGTAGAAAGCCGTCAGGCGGTAGGCTTTGCGCCCCGCGGTGACGGCTTCCACGATCTGGTCGAGGTTGAGGTCGCCGAAGTAGTCGGGGGGCTGCTCCGCGAGGGGCAGGTCGTTGGCTTCCGGCGGGAAGAGCAGGCTGGGCATGGTGCGCCTTCTTTATTCGCAAGCGGCTATTTTTGCGCCCAATAGATTGCCACCGCGCCAAACATCAGGCGGCGGTAGCCGATGTTGTGGAAACCGGCGGCGCGAATGCGGGCTTCCATTTCTTCGGGTGCGAGGAAGTTCTCGGTCGAAGCCTGCAAATAGCGGTAGGCGTGGGCATTGTTGGCAATGGCTTTGCCCAGCCACGGCACCACCACCCGCATGTGGAGCCGCATGAAGGGCGAGAGCACATGGCGGGGTGGGCGGCTGGTATCCAGCGCGGCCCAGCGCCCGCCGGGTTTCAGCACGCGATGCTGCTCAGCGAGCGCGGCGTCGAGGTCGGCTACATTGCGCAGCAGGAAGCCGGAAGCCAGCGCATCGAACATTCCGTCGGGGAAGGGCAGGTGCAGGGCGTCGGCGGTCAGCCAGCGCGTGGGGAGGGAAGGCCATTGCCGTTTGCCCACGGCTAACATTTCGTGGGTGAGGTCGGCGGTGATGGCGTGCAGGCCGGGTTCCTGCTCTAAAGCAGCGTAGGTCAGCGCGCCGGTGCCGCCGCCCAAATCGAGGAATTTTTCGCCCGCCTGCAGGTTCAACTGGCGCAGCAGGGTGTGCCGCCAGCGCTGGTCTTGCCCTAACGAAATCATCGCGTTGAGGGTGTCGTAACGCTCGGCAATTTGGGCGAACATGTGCCGCACGTAGCGCGGCTTTTGGTCGGGAGGGGGAAGCAAAGAAGTGCTCATGGGAGGTTGCCTCGTCGTTCAGGCTGAGCGAAAGCCTTTAGGATGCACACCGCCGCCTTTGCGGGGCGGCGGCAGGTGGTTTGCAAATGTAACTGTTCAGCCGCAAGGAAATAGGCCACGGATGACACGGATAGTCA
>JALVOR010000050.1 GCA_027026295.1 Anaerolineales bacterium
AAAGACGCTGCCAAAATCCGCAAGCGCATTATCAAGGCGCTCACCCGCGAATTGAAGGCGCAACTGCGGGCATAACGGCTGGCTGCCGTTACGAAAACCGCAGGCAACTGCTCGGCCTGCCGAATGGGCTGCGGATGATGCGGATGACCGCAGAGGGACGCGGATTCTTGGGTCACCAAGAACCAAGCCAATGGCGCGTCCCGCTGCCCGTTTTCTGCGTTTTCCGTGCTTCCTCTGTGTCTTCTGTGTTTTTGCGGTTTTTCTTTGCTGAGGCTGAACAGATATAATTGCAGGGGCGGCCAAAAGGTCGCCCCTGCTGGTTTTTGGGGATACTGCTTTCCCGGCAACTTAGCAATCATTCACGAATTCGCCTTACTTCACCAGCAACACCGGGCATTTGGCATGGCTGATGACTTTGTTGCTTTGGCTGCCCACCAGCAGGCTGTGGAGCGCGCCCAGGCCGCGCGTGCCCATGACGATGACATCCACATTGCGGGTTTCGGCTACTTCCAGAATTACGTCGGCGGCATCGCCTTCGATCATTTCGGCATCCACACCGCCGGGCGCCTCGCCGACGGCTTCCTTTGCCTTTGCCAACACTTCTTCGGCTTTGCCCATCCGGGCGGCTGCTGCTTCTTCCCAGTAGGGCTTGCCCAGATAATCGGGGATGGGGTCGAATGCTGTGATGATGTCCACGTGCCCGCCTGTGGTGCGTGCCAGTTCGCCCGCGGTGCGGGCCGCTTTCAGTGCATGTTCCGAACCGTCCACGGCAACAAGGATTTTCTTGAACATTTTGGCCTCCTCTCGTTGCAGGTTTGCCTCTATTTTCAGTATAGAGGATTTTAGATGAGATTCGTATAAGAAATTTTGTGTTGTTGCTGGCTTGTGCTAAACTTGCAGCATAAGGAGGCGTAGCATGAAACTGGCGATATTGAGCGACACTCACGACAATTTGCACACGCTCGGCCTTGCGCTGCCCCGCCTGCGGGAAGCCGACGCGGTGCTGCATTGTGGCGATTTGTGTTCCCCTTTCACCCTCAAGCGGCTGGCGGCGGGTGTGGAAGGCAGGCCCGTGCATGTGGTGTGGGGCAACAACGACGGCGATCGCCGCATGTTGGCTGCCGTTGCTGCCGAGGCGGGCAATGTGGTGCTCCACGGCGAGTTCGCCGATTTTGACCTTGGCGGGTTTCGTATAGCCATGAGCCATTATCCCAAAGTAGCCCGTGCGGTGGCGGCTGCCCGCAATCACGATTTGGTGTGTTATGGGCACAATCATCAAGCCGCCGAGGAACGTGTGGGCGGAACGCTGCTCCTCAACCCGGGCGAATTGTGCGGCGTGCTCACCGGGCGGGCGACCTTTGTGGTGCTGGATACGGCAACGGGCGAAGTGGCCTGGTACGAGGTCGGCACGACCTAACTGCCCAGCCCTGCGAAAATGGGCCGTGGACGACGCGGATAGCAGCGGATGCGCGCTGAGCAGGCAAGGTGCTGAGGCGAGGGCGAAGACACGATACTTCGGCAGCACTTGTGTTGCGGCCAGGTGGATTTCCTTGGCGTGATTGCGCATTTTCGCGTATATAATCGCACTATAGCCTTTTGATTTGGTGAGCGATGGACCCCGTAGAAGAAATCAAAAACCGGCTTGATATTGTGGATATCGTTTCCGAGGTGGTGGACTTGCGCAAGACGGGCAAGAACTACATCGGTTTTTGCCCGTTCCACGACAACAAGCGCACGCCCGCCTTTGTCGTTTTCCCGGAAACCGGCACCTGGCGCTGCTTTGGTTGCAACGAGGGCGGCGATATTTTCACTTTTGTGATGAAACGCGAGGGCTGGGATTTCCGCCAAGCGTTGGAAAACCTCGCTGAGCGCGCCGGCGTGACGCTGGAACCCCGTAGCCCCGCCGCTGATGCCCGCAAGGAAGCCCACCAGCGCCTCTACGACCTCATGGAAGAGGCGGTGGCATTTTACCGCCATCATTTGCGCACCCCTGCCGGAAAAATTGCCCTGGATTACCTCCACAAGCGCGGCCTTACCGACGAAACCATCGAGGTTTTCGGCCTGGGCTATGCCCCTCACGCCTGGGAAGCCGCCCGCAAGTATTTCACTGGCAAAGGCTACACCGACGACGATCTGATTGCCGCCGGGTTGCTCACCCAGCGGGATGACGGCAAAATCTACGACCGTTTTCGCCATCGGGTGATGTTCCCCATTCGCGATGCCCGCGGGCGGGCATCGCGAATGGGGAACAT
>JALVOR010000051.1 GCA_027026295.1 Anaerolineales bacterium
GTCACCGCGAGGCGGTCGTAGACCGCCGAAGCGGTCTCCTCCACCGTCTGGGAGATGGCTTCGCCGCCTATGGCGGCTCGCCATGACATGAAAACGAGCGCTTCTACGAGCAACTGCGTAAGTCCTATAGTTATCACACTTTGGTGTGAGGATGATGATGGACGAAAAACGTTTGTGGAAAGAAATTCAGGCGCTTCCCCCTGTTGCCCAAAGGTTGGTAGCAGAGTTCGTGGCTTTGTTGCGCTTGCGATATGCCAATGACGCGGCGGATGATTTGCCCGTGGCGCAAGTGCCGCTGGAAGAAGAACCTTTTGTGGGTATGTGGGCTGACCGCGAAGATATGCAAGACAGCGCCGCGTGGGTGCGAAGCGTGCGGGAGCAAGAATGGCGGCATTAAGACCGCTTGTGGTGGTAGATACAGACATTTTGATTGACGTCAGTCGGGCAGAAGAACAAGCCGTGCGCTTTCTTCAATCTTTGGAAGCAAGCCACCGCCCTGTAGTTAGCCCGATTACGCAAATGGGACTTTTTGTAGGATGCCGCAACAAAAGAGAATTGCAGCAAACGGTTCAGTTCCTCAAACGCTTTGGTGTCGCTCATCTGGCGAGCAAAAATCAGCGAGATTATCGTTTTATCAGCGGCCTTCGTCTGTTGCCTTATCCCTGACCACCCCCTTTAGAGGAGGTTCCCCATGATCAAAGATGCCCTCAAAGACGCCGAACATCGTATGCAGGGCGCAGTACGGGCGCTGGAAGCCGATCTGGCCGGTATTCGCACCGGGCGCGCTTCACCTGCTCTGGTTGAACGGCTGGAAGTGGAGTATTACGGCACGCCTACACCGCTGATGCAGTTGGCTTCCATTAGTGTGCCTGAACCCCGTCAGTTGCTCATCAAACCCTTCGACCCCTCTACCTTGCGGGCAATTGAACGCGCCATTCAAACCTCCGACCTGGGGTTGAACCCCAACAACGATGGCAAGAACATCCGCCTGGTTTTGCCGCAGTTGACGGAAGAACGCCGTCGTGAACTGGTGAAAATTGTGCATCACCGCGTTGAAGAAGCCCGTGTGGCCATCCGCAACGTGCGGCGCGACGTGAAGAAGGACCTCAAGGAATTCGAGGACGAAAAACTGATTTCTGAAGACGAGCGCAAGCGGGCAGAAGACAAACTGGACGACCTGACCAAAGAATACATTGAAAAAGCCGAAGCCTTGGGCGACCGCAAAGAAAAAGAAGTGATGGAGGTGTAGGTTGTCTGCTCCTCCCCCAAAGTCTTCGCAACTCGACCCCGCGTGGGAAGTGCCTGCCCACATTGCCATCATCATGGATGGCAATGGGCGTTGGGCGCGGCAGCGCAACCTGCCGCGGCTGGCAGGGCACCGCGCCGGCACCGAAAACCTGCGGCGGGTTATCCGCGCCTGTGCAGAGTTCGGCGTCCGCTACCTCACCATCTATGCCTTTTCCACCGAAAACTGGGCACGCCCGCGCGAAGAGGTGGAGGGCTTGATGGAAATCATGCGCGAGTTCATTGACAGGGAACTCGACGAACTGGACGCCGAAGGCGTGCAAATTCGACATGTAGGCAAACTGGAAGGCGTGCGCCCTGAATTGCAGGCCAAAGTCAGGGAAGCCATCGAGCGCACCCGCGGCAACCAACGGCTGGTGCTGAATGTGGCTTTCAACTATGGCGGGCGCGACGAAATCGTGCGGGCTGTGCGCCTCATTGTGCAGGAAGGCATCCCGGCGGAGGAAATTACCGAGGAAACCATCGCCGACCGCCTTTACACGGCAGGCGTGCCCGACCCCGATTTGGTCATCCGCACCTCGGGGGAAGTCCGCACTAGCAATTTCCTGCTGTGGCAGTCGGCCTACGCGGAGTGGTACTTTACCCCCGTGTTCTGGCCGGATTTTGGGCGCGAGCACTTGCTCGAAGCCATTGCCGACTACAACCGCCGCGAGCGCCGCTTTGGGCGGGTGCTCGACCCCGACGAATAACCTCCAGCCATGCTCAAACAACGCGTACTGGTTGCTGTTATTTTGCTTCCCATTGGCATAGCCCTGATTTTTGCAGGCGGCCTGGCCTATCTGGTCATGGTCGCCTTTTTCATGGCTGTGGCCGCGGGCGAATATGCCCAGATGTTTGCCGCGCTGAACCGCCGCCCGCACCGGCTGCTGGTCGCGGGCGGGGCACTGACGTTGCTGCTTTCCCGCTACTTTTGGGGCTTCCACTATGATGTAC
>JALVOR010000052.1 GCA_027026295.1 Anaerolineales bacterium
TTGCATGGCATCGTGGCGTCAGCGCCCGCGTTTTGCAGGAAGCCTTCCCCGAGCGGAAACTGATATTTTATGACCCCGCCAAACCATATCGGTTTTCTGTGGTTGCTTCGCCCCCATGAGCGTATCCTTTGGTAGTTTTTTGCGTCATAAGAGGTAGGGAATCGTATGGCTGAGTACAAAGACGAAGATGCGTTGTTGCGCGCAGCCCGCGCGTGGGATATGGATGCCCTGGCGGCAATTTACGACGACTACAGCCCGCTGCTCTACCGCTACGCGATGCGGTTCGTCAGTTCGCCCGATGTGGCGGAAGAATGCGTTGCTGAAACCTTTGCCCGTTTTTTGCAGGCATTGCGCAACGGCGGCGGGCCCAAAACACACCTCAAGGCTTACCTTTACCGCATCGCCCACAACTGGATCACCGACCATTACCGCCGCCAGCCGCCGCCGCAAGTTGACGTTGAGAACGTCGCTCACGTGTTGGTTTCCGGCGACGAACCGCTCAGCAACCAGATGAGCCTGCAGGAAGACCAGGCGAGCGTGCGGGCAGCCCTGCGACTGCTTACCCCCGACCAGCAACAGGTCATTGTGCTGCGATTCCTGGAAGAATGGTCACTCAAAGAGGTGGCCGAAGCCTTGGATAAACCGGTGGGCGCTGTCAAAGCCCTGCAACATCGCGCCCTGGCTGCTCTGCGCCGCATTCTGTTAGAGGAGAACAGCGATGGATGACAAGTTGGATCCTCGCCTGCGCGAACAACTGGAAACCCTGAAAAACATCCCCGCGCGAGACCCCAAAGCAGCTGCCGCTGGGCGCGCCCGTTTCCTGCAAATGGCTGCCGAGATGAAACCGGAAAATTTGCCTTCCGAGGCCGTATCCTCCGGGTTGTTTGGGCGTCTAAAGAGTTGGATTGACCCCAAACCCAAAACCCGAAAGGAGGGCCTCACCATGGCTAATCTGATTCTCTCAATTTTGTTGGCAGCAGGTATTGTTTTTGGAAGCGGTGGCGCCGCGGCATACGCTTCACAAGATGCCTTGCCGGGCGATACGCTGTATCCTGTGAAAACTGCGGTGGAAAGCGTGGAAGTGGCGTTGACCACCAGCCCCGCCGACCGCGCCGCCCTGCACATGGCACTGGCGCAGGAGCGCGCCGCCGAAATTCAGGCGCTGGCCGAGGAAGGCAAACTGGACCTGATTCCTGATGTTGTTGTTGACATGCAAAAGCAAATCCAGGAAGGTGAAGCCATTGCCACCGACCTGGCGCGGCAGGGGCATCAGGAAGCCGTCGCTCGCGTCGTGGTTATGGTGCAAGTTGCCGAGCAATCTTTGGAGCGGGCGTTGAAGCAGGTGCCCCCGCAGGCACAGCCTGCTCTGGCGCATGCGCTTGAGCAAGTGCGGGAAGCCCATCAGCGTGCCATGCAGCATCTCACTGACGCTGTGCACCAGGCGCAGCAGGAAGCCGAGAATGCGCAGGAACAAACCCAGGAAACGCAAGCACAGATGCAGGAAATGATGCAGAACTTCCGGATTGTCAATGTGAAAGGCAAGGTGGAAAGCATTGACGGTGAAAACTGGATGGTTTCCGGTCAGGCTGTGATTGTACCTGAAAACGCCATCATCAAGGGCGACGTGCAGGTGGGCGACATAGTGCAAATTTACGGCTACATCGACGCCGATGGCAACACCGTTGCCGTACAGGTTCGGCGCATCAGCATCGGCACTGGCGACCAGAGCGACAGCGTGGTGATCCGCTTCACCGGCATTGTGGAAAGCAACGACGGCGACACGTGGATCATCTCTGGGCGGACGGTGGTGGTGGACGAAGACACCGAAATTCAGGGCGAGATCGCCGTCGGCGATACCGTGATGGTGGAAGCCAAACTGTTCCTCGATGGCACCCTGGTTGCCAAGCGCATTCGGGTGATTGGCCGGGCTGGCAAAATACCCCCGAAGATCGTTTCCTTCCAGGGTGTGGTGGAAGCACAGAGCGACGAAGCATGGACGGTGAGTGGCCGCACCGTTGCCATTGACGATGAAACCAAAATCAACGGCAACCCCCAGGTCGGTGATACTGTGCTGGTGATTGCCCAAGTGAACGAAGACGGCACCCTCACCGGGAAAGTGATTATCCGCATCACCCGCAACAATCCGGGGCAGGACAACGGCAATCACGGCAAAGGTCAGGGCCAAGGCGAAGGTCAGAAATGGAATCCCACTACACCCCCTACCATGCCTCCCATGCC
>JALVOR010000053.1 GCA_027026295.1 Anaerolineales bacterium
TGAAGTGCTTAGGGAATTCCCTTTGGGTGAAGAGGGGCGCTTGGTGTTGGAGAACGCTCGGGCTGCGACTTTGGATGGCTTTGTGATGCAGGTGCATGCGTTGATGCATCAAGACGTCCCTGTATCTACGGTTTACCAGCCAGCGGGTGCAATGTAGGGCGGCGCGCGTGGGATGAGCCAAATACCTGAGGTAACCGGGACCCAAGGCGAGAAGCCGCGAGGGGGAGGCTTCTCGCTGTTGGGGTTACGCTCCCGTGTTCGATCGCGCCAATGTCGCGTTAGGAAACGTGGCTTTGGGTTGAAATGGAGGGAGCAGTGTCCCTCAGTAATGGGTGCACACGGAGTGATGAAGAGATGGCATTTATGGGTTCCTTGCGGGTATTGCCTGTAAGACAGAGGGAGAAGGTTCGTTTTGCCCTGTCTCTGGACGAAAGCGGCGAGATTCTACAGGCCTATCTGACTGACATCTTCGTGCAAGGCTGGGTGGCGGCGTTGAATGTGCGCGATTTGGAGACGAGCGACCATACTCAGCGAGTCACTCGTGCAACCATTGCTTTAGGCAGAGCATTGGGGCTTGATGCGGGGACTTTGCGGATATGGCGGTGGGGGGCTTTGCTGCACGATATTGGCAAGGTTGCTGTGCCCGACAGCATTTTGCACAAGCCCGGTCCTTTGGTTGAAGAGGAATGGGCTGTCATGAAGAAGCATCCCTTGCTGGCAAAGACGATTTTGGAGAAGGCTTCCTTTTTGCCGCCTGAGGTGATTGAAATTCCGCTTCATCACCATGAGCGGTGGGATGGAAGCGGTTACCCCTTTGGCATGCAAGGGGGCGAGATACCTTTGTCTGCACGGGCTTTTGCCATTGTGGATGTGTGGGATGCCTTGCAGAGTGAGCGCCCTTATCGTTTCCCCTGGCAAGAGGACAGGGTTGTTCGTTATTTGAAGACGAACCGGGGGAGGCTTTTCGATCCCTATCTGGTTGATCTTTTCATTCGTTTGTTGCAGGAGCAGATCGACTGACCGCGCGCGGACAGTTGGAAGTTGGGGGTCTCAGAGGTGCCTGGCGATGGCAGCGTTCACATCGTTGGTTTTGAACGCAAGGAAATGTTATTCGTATGGCCGCGAAAACGGATTGGGTGCAACGTTCCCGGAAACTCGCGAATGTGCGCCTCGCGAGTTATTGCTGGAACAACGGCAGATATTCGCCGTAGCCTTCTTTTGCCAGGGCTGCCACGGGAACGAAGCGCAGCGCGGCGGAATCAATGCAATAGTGCAGGTAGGTTGGCCAGGGGCCGTCGAAGAACAGGTGCCCCAGATGCGAATCGGCGTAGCGGCTGCGCACTTCGATGCGTTGCATGCCGTGGCTGGTGTCCAGTCTTTCCACGATGTTGTCGGGTTCCAGCGGGCGGGTAAAACTCGGCCAGCCGGTGCCCGAGTCGTATTGGTCAAGGGTGCTGAAGAGGGGTTCGCCGGAAACGATGTCCACGTAGATGCCTGGCTGCTCGTTGTTCCAATACGGGTTGTCAAAAGGCGGTTCGGTGTCGTTTTCCTGCGTCACCTGGTATTGTAGCGGGGTCAATTGCTGGCGCAGTTCCGCCGCTGAAGGCTTTTGGAAGTGCTTCCACGGTTTGTCTTCGTTGGGGAAGAAATCGAAATCGGGGTGGTCGCGCCAGGTGAGTTCAAGGAGGGCGTCCTTGCCCGAGGCGAGCACATAGGACCGGTAATGCGCGGCGCGCTTCTTGTAGTAATCCTGGTGATAGCCCTCGGCAGGGTAGAAGGGCTTGGCGGGCAAAATCAGGGTCGCGATGGGCTTTTGGAAAATGCCTGATGCGTCCAGCGCCTGTTTGGATTCCTCGGCGAGGTGCTTTTGCTCGTCGTTTTGGTAAAAAATGGCAGTGCGGTATTGCGGGCCGCGGTCGAAGAACTGCCCGCCGGGGTCGGTGGGGTCGATGTGTTTCCAGTAGGCTTCCAGCAGGCGGCGGTAGGTGATGCGATTGGGGTCGTAGCGCACCAGCACGGCCTCGAAGTGTTCGGTGGTGCCGGTGGAAACCTGCTCGTAGGTTGGGTTGGGGACGTCGCCGCCGGTGTAGCCGGAAGTCGCCTCCAGCACGCCCGGCAGCGGCTCGAAGAGGGCTTCCATGCACCAGAAGCAGCCACCGGCAAAGATGGCTTCGCTCACGGTGGTGGGGGTGTCGTGGGCTTTGAAAACCGAGGAAAGCATGAGGG
>JALVOR010000054.1:0-2678 GCA_027026295.1 Anaerolineales bacterium
ATGTGTACCAGGTGCCGCTGGCCGACTTGCTGCGCTACAACAACATGACCCTGGACACTACCCTCTACCCGGGCGAAAAGGTCATCGTCCGCCCGCCGCTGATCACTGCCACGCCTACGGAAACCCTCACAGCGACGCCGACGGCAACGCCCACGCCCACCATGACGGCCACGCCCACGGCAACACCCACGGTGACACCGTTCACTGCCGGCACCCTTACGGCCATTGCCACTGCACCCGGCACTCCAATGCCCCCTGGCACGGCAACGCCGTCGGGAGCGCCTGGCATTCCTCACGGGGTGGCTGTGCTGCTGGGCATCGCCGCGGGCGTCATTCTGGTGGGCTTTGGCTACCTCAGCCTGCGCTTGCTGGCGGAGTGGCTGGAGTAAAAGGGCTGGAACAAACCGCAAACCGGCAGTGGAACACCTGATACCGGAACACTTGGCACTGGAACACCCATCGTCGATTCCCCCTTTGGAGGTTTTCTTTATGAGCAATGCCAAACCCAGAAAGCGCCTGCTGACCGGCGACCGACCGACCGGCAAACTGCACCTCGGCCACTATGTCGGCAGCCTGAAAAACCGCGTCGCGCTGCAAGATGAATACGAATGTTTTTTCATCATTGCCGACCTGCACACCCTCACCACCAAATCGTCCAAGGACGACATCGCCCAACTGCGCCAGAACATTCGCGATATCGTGCTGGATTACCTCGCGGCGGGCATAGACCCCGAAAAGAGCACCATTTTCGTGCAATCGGCGCTTTTCGGAACCTACCAACTCAACCTGATTTTCGAAATGCTGGTCACGCTGCCGCGCCTCACCCGTCTGCCCAGCATCAAGGATATGGCGCGCGCCGCCAACATGGACGACGAAGCCATTCCCTTTGGGCTGGTGGGCTACCCTGTGCTGCAGGCGGTGGACATTTTACTGCCGCGCGCCCACCTGGTGCCCGTGGGCAAGGACAACGAAGCCCATGTGGAAATCACCCGCGAAATCGCCCGCCGCTTCAACCGCATGTACGGTGAGGTCTTCCCCGAACCGAAAGCCCTCATCGGCGAAGTGCCCACGCTCATCGGCATCGATGGGCAGGCGAAGATGAGCAAGAGCCTTAACAATGCCGTCTTTCTCTCCGACAGCGCAGAGGAAATCAACGCCAAGGTGCGCCGCATGTTCACCGACCCCACCCGCGTGCGCCCCGACATCCCCGCCGACCCCGACAAGCCTACCAATGTGGTCTTCCGCTATCACGACATTTTCAACCCCGACAAGGCCGAAGTGGAAGACCTCAAGGAACGCTACCGCAAGGGCAAGGTGGGCGATGTGGAAGTGAAGAAGAAACTCGCCCGCGCCTTGAACGAGTTTTTGGAACCCTTCCGCGAGCGGCGGGCGAAGTACGAAGGCAAGCCCGAACTGGTGGAAGAGATTCTCATGGAAGGCACGCAGCGCATGCGCGCCGTGGCACAGGAAACCATGGAAATGGTGTACGACGCGATGGGGATGTACGGCTTCGAGTTGGCGCGCAAGTTGCGGCAGTGACGCCAAGGCGACGTTTTTGTTCGATTAAAACCACAGAAAACACAGAGCAGGCACAGAAAACGCAGAACTGATTACCTGACACGAAATCACTCGTTCCCCCTGGCGCTTGGCGTTCAAAAATCCGCGACCATCCGTGTTTCCGTGGTCTGTTTCCTGTGGCTGAACGGTTGCCGGAAATAGCGCAAAAGCCAAAGACCTGACAGGCTTTCAAGACCTGTCAGGTCTTTTTTCTTCCTGGGGGAACATCCGCCGCATGTGTCTGGCGATCATCGCCACGGCCTGGCGCACCAAAGCGCGGTTGGCTTCGCTCTGGTGCCAGCGGCTGGCCCCGGAAGGGTGTGGCAGGGGCACAATCCAGCGGCCATCCACCTGCTTTTCGGTGCCGATGATTTCCCCAAGTTTGGCTTTGGCGGGATAGAACATATTGATTGCCAGCCTGCCCACGGGCAAAATCAGTTCAGGGTTCACCAAGGCGATTTCGGCTTCCAGAAAAGGGCGGCAAAGCATCTGCTCTTTGCGGCTGGGGGCGCGGTCGCCGCTGCCCGATTTGGCGCGCCCGGGGTAGCATTTCGTCACCGAGGTCATATATTGCGTGCGGCGGAACCAGTCTTCTTCGATGCCCGCATCAGCCAGCCAGCGGAAGAGGCGCGAACCGCTGCCCGCGTTGAAAGGACGCCCGGCTTCCACCTCGGTAATGCCCGGTGCCTGCCCGATGACCATAATGCGCGCTCCCACATGGCCGGAGTAAATCGGGCGGGGGTGCACCCAGTAACCGGCTTCCAGGCACGCGCGGCACACCGCAATGCGCCCGCGCAGCGCGTCCAGTTGGGCACGGCGGGCTTCAAAGTCATCCATCGGGAAGCCTCCGCGAGGCGGCGGGCAGGGCGATGAGTGCCCCAAAGCGCCCGGTCTTGCCTTTCTCGGCGCGGTGGGAATACCAGTCTTCGGTGTGGCAGGCGGTGCAGATTTCGGCGACTTCGATGTGGTCGGCGGGCACGCCGGCGCTTTCCAGTTGCAGGCGGTTGGCCTGCCAGAGGTCGAAATGGTGCCGCTCGCCGTAGCGCGGCAGCAACACCTCGGCCTGCGCGCCGAAGGCTTCCCGCACCTGCGCCACCACCTCGTTGCCCACTTCGTGGTGA
>JALVOR010000054.1:2688-6934 GCA_027026295.1 Anaerolineales bacterium
ACTTCGTAGTGATCGGGGCCGATGGCAGGGCCGATGGCCGCCAGCAAATCAGCGGGGTGGCTGCCGAAGGTTTCCTGCATGGCTTCCACCGCCGCCGCGGCCGTGCCGATGACCGTGCCCTGCCAGCCCGCATGCGCCAGCCCAATGGCCTGCTGCCGCGGGTCGTAAAGCAAAATCGGCACGCAATCGGCGTAGCGCATCACCAGGGTGACAGCAGGGTTAGCGGTGAGGATGATGTCGGCTTTGGGCGGCGGCGCGGCGCTGTTTACAGGGCGGGGCTGTGTGGCAACCACCGCGCTGCGGCCATGCACCAGCCAGGCATCGAAGCGGCTGGCGACTGAAAGCCCCAACGCCTCAAACGCCCGCCGAATGTTGAACTGCACCCGTCCCCAATCGTCGCCCACGGTGGAACCCATGTTGAGGGAATCCCACGGGCGCGGGCTGGCCCCGCCGCGGCGGGTAAACACACCGTGCACCACGCTGTGGCGGGCGAGGTTGGCGAAAGTGTAGTAGCGCAGGCCGGAATGGTGGATAAAAGGCATGGGGGAAGTCGTCGGATGGTCAGGTAGTCGCGTAGTCGGGTAGTCAGGAGCGGTCGTCGTCGTAGACTGCCCGCGAGATGTGGAGGCGGGCTTCCAGGGCTTTGAGGTTTTCCCGCATGGATTCTTCCACTAAGGGGTAGCCGAACCATGCGGTGGTGAAGCCAAACAGGAAGCCAGTCAGGGTACGCAGCAGAGGCGTGCTCTCGCGGTAGGGAATGAACGAATGGGGAATCTGGCTCAAAATCTGGCTGAAACCGTCCAGGCCGATGGGCACCCAGCCGAGCAGCAGCCAGAGATACCACGGCAGCGGGGGAATGCGGCGGCGGGTGAGGCCATAAAGCAGGCCGAAAAGCAGAATCGCACCGTAGATGGCGATATCGCGCTCGCAGATTGCCACTTTGAAGCCAATCTGCCGGTTGCCGAGGAAGCGGCGCGCCTGCCAGAGATCGTTTTCGTCCATGCCGGTGGCTTCGCCGTAGGGTGTCAGGCTTTCCACGTGGGCGGCCGCGCGCGGGTAGGCGGGCTGCTCGCCAAAGAGGAACCATGAGCGAAAGGCCAGTTGATGGCAGGTCGCGCCGTAGACGGTGTAAATGGCCTTGGCAGGGGTGGTCAGCCCGGCCTCCATCAGCGTAGGCGCAAGAAAAGGCAGGCCCACATACAACCCTACCAGCAGGTTGAACACCAACAGCCAGTGTTTGCTGAACCAGTAAAGAAAGCGGTCGGTGCCTGTAGCACGGCGGGGTTCCACGCGCCGCCCCTGCTCCTTGCCCTGCTCGGCGGCTTTCAGCGTCACTAACAGGCGCGTGCGGTCGAATTCCCCTTGCACGCGGTAAGGGCCAATTTTGAGCAGCGGCGTTTGCCCTGCCAGTTTCTCGTTCAGCCCCGCGTTTTGGGAAACATCCACTTCCACCAGGCGGTGGGGCACTTCGCTTTGCAAGGAATCCAGCGTTTGCTTCAGCGCCTCTACGCCTTCGTCTTCAGGGCTGGTGTAGAGCAAAATGGTGATCACGGGGTAATTCCGATGCTCTTCAGGCCGGCTTGCAGGGTGGCCTCATCCAACATGCCAACGTGCGTGTAGCGGATGACGCCGTCGGCATCGATGAAGAAGGTCGTGGGGAAACCCTGAATGCGATATTTGGCGACGATGGACTGCTGCGGGTCGAGGGCAACGGTGAAGGTGAAGCCCTGCTGCTGAATGAAAGCCTGCACCTGCGCTTTCGGTTCGGCGTTGTTGACCGCCACCATGTTGTATTCGCCCTGGTGCTTGCTGTAATATTGCTGCAGCAGCGGCATTTCGGCGCGGCACGGCGGGCACCACGTGGCCCAGAAGTTGAGCAGCATGGGCTTGCCGCGATAGTCGCGCAGGGTAATGTCTTTGCCGTCGAGGGTTTCCGCCGTGAAGTTGGGGGCGTAGGAACCCACCACGGGGGCGGTGTTGGATTCCTCGGCGGCGCTGCTGCCGTTGCTGCGCAGTAGCATGCTGGCGCCCCACACGGTGAGGAACAGCCCTGCGATGAGGATGGCGCCGACCATCAGGGTCTTTTCAGGTGAAGTTTGCGATCGTTTGACAGGTTTTTGGTGTTTTTTAGCCATATCACAATCCTAAGTTGAAGTAGTTGCCGAAGCGTGCCAGATGGGCAAATGTGCCCAGGGCAAGCATGACGCCCACGATGATCAGGGTGATGCCCATGATGATTTCCACAACGCGGCTGACGCGACTGTATTTTTGTATCAGCACTGTCACCCAGTCAATGCTCAGCGCCGCCAGCAGGAAGGGCACCGCCAGCCCTGCCGAGTAGGCAGTGAGCAGGATACCGCCTTCCAGCACCGAGCCGCCGTTGAGCGCAATGGTAAGAATTGCACCCAAGACAGGCCCCACGCAGGGGCTCCAGCCCGCCGAGAAGAACACACCCATCAATGCCGAGGAAAGCAGCCCTTTGCTGTCGATGTCGGCGTCGGGGCGGATGTCGTATTCCAGCAGGGGGATGCGCACGATGCCAGTCATGTGAATGCCGAAAATGATGACCACGAGCCCACCGATTTTGGCAAGCCATTCACGGATGCTGTAAAGCGCGCCGCCCAAAGCCGAGGTTGCCATGCCCAGGAAAATGAAAACCACACTGAACCCGATCACAAAGGCAAAGCCGTGAATCAAGGCTTTGGTGCGGCGGGCACCTTCGCTGCTTTCGGCTAAGGTGCGCCCGCTGAGATAGCCGATGTAGGCGGGCACAAGGGGAAGCACGCATGGCGAAAGGAACGAAGCCAGCCCGGCGAGGAAGGCCAGGCCAACGGTAACATTCATACCGACCTCCGATGGAAAGGTTGATGTCGCAAATGATGGATGGAATTTTACCAAACTTTAGTGGGTTGATGTGTTACCTTGTGCCTGGTTACCTGGTTGCTTGGTTGCTTCGTTGCTCCGTGGTAAGCGCGGCTGCAGGAAAATATTCACAGATGGGCACAGATTGGGGCTAATGGAGCGAGAAACGCTTGGCGTTCTTCGTCCCTACTCAGCGCCTCTGCCCTCCCTCTGCGTCTCTGTGTTGTCTCTTGACGCCATAAAAATCCGCGTCCATCCGTGTCGCCCGTGGTCTATCTTTCTGCTACTGAATGTGGAAGCCTACACGGGGAAGTCAGGGGCTACTTTTTCGTGCCACGCCTCCAGCCCGCCCTGCAGCCGCCTGGCTTCCCGGAAGCCAGCGGCGCGCATTTTGGCCACCGCTTTGGCAGAGCGGCGCCCGCGACGGCACACCACCACGATGGGCCTATCCTGTGGCAGTTCTCCCAGGTGGGCTTCCAGCCGCTCGAGGGGGAGGTTGAGGGCATTGGGCAGGTGGGCAAGGTTGAATTCTTCGGGAGTGCGGACATCCAGGATGAGCGGCGCTTCTCCGTGTGCCAGGGCTTCAGCCAACGCTTCGGGGGGTATTTCGGCTTCGGGTAGCAGTTCGATGGCTTCCTCGGACTGGCAGGCGGCTTCTTCGTAGCCCGGCTCGATGGCGGTGATTTCAGGATGTTCACCGCACACCTTGCACCCGGGGTTTTTCCGCAGGTGGATGATGTCGAAACGCATCGCTAAGGCATCGTAGAGCAGCAGCCGCCCCACCAGCGGTTCGCCAATGCCCAGGATGAGTTTCAGGGCTTCGGTGGCTTCCAAGGTGCCCACCACGCCCGGCAGCGCGCCTAACACACCCGCCTCGGCACACGAAAAGCGCTGCTGCGGCGGCTCGGCAAAGAGGCAACGGTAGCAGGGGCCTTCTTTGGCATAGAACACGCTCACCTGCCCGTCAAAGCGGGCAATCGAGCCGTACACGAAGGGCTTGCCCTGCAGCACAGCGGTGTCGTTGAGCAGGTAACGGCTGGCAAAGTTGTCGGTGCCATCCACAATCAGGTCGTAGCGCTGCACAATATCCCAGGCGTTTGCGGCAGTCAGGCGGTGAGGGTAGGCGTCGATCTGAATATGAGGGTTGAGGGCGTGCAGGCGGCGACGGGCGGCTAAGGCTTTGGGCTCACCCACCTCGGCGGTGGCATAGAGCACCTGGCGCTGCAGGTTGCTTTCGTCCACCGTGTCGGCGTCGACCAGGCCGAGGTTGCCCACGCCCGCTGCGGCGAGGTAAAGGGCGGCAGGGGAACCCAGCCCGCCGACGCCCACGATGAGCACCGACGCGCTTTTCAGGCGCTGCTGGCCTCCTCGTCCCACGTTGGGC
>JALVOR010000055.1 GCA_027026295.1 Anaerolineales bacterium
GGCTATCTGATGATTTTCTACCTCGCGGGGCTGCAAAACCTGCCCGGTGATGTCTTCGAGGCGGCTTCCCTCGACGGGGCAGGCTGGTGGACGCAGTTATGGAGAATTGCCTTTCCCCTGCTGCGGCGCACCACGCTGTTCGTTTCTACGATTGCCATTATCGATGCTTTTCAGGTGGTTGACCACATTTTCGTGCTCACCCAGGGCGGCCCCAGCCAGGCGAGTTCGGTGCTGCTCTTCTATTTGTGGCAGGTGCGCTTCGAAGACCAGAACGTCGGGCTGGCTTCCGCCATTACCGTGGTGCTCATCCTCATCATGCTGGCGATCACCGTGACCAACTTCGTGCTTTCCGAGCGGGAGGGGGCGTGATGGGTAACAAACTGCGCAAGCGTTTTACCGGTATTTTCCTCAACGTGCTCACCGCCGTGCTGGCGTTGGGGTGGGCTTCCATCATCATTTGGGGTGTGGTGGTTTCCTTCCGCTCGTTGAGTGAGCCCCTGGGCCGCGGCGATGTGTGGCTGGGGCATACGCTGACCTTTGCCAATTACATCAAGGCGTGGTCGTTGGCGCCCTTTGCTGCCTATTACCGCAACACCATCGTCATCGTGGGCATGATTTTGATTGCTCAGTTGATTACGATAACCCTGGCGGGCTTTGCCTTTGCCCACCAGGAATTTTGGGGCAAAAAGGCGATTTTCTTCTTCATTTTGCTGCAGTTGATGATTCCAGCAGCGGCGTTGCTGGTGCCGAATTTTTCAACCATTCGCAAGCTTGGCCTGTTCGACACCACCCTGGCCGTGGCGCTGCCATATTTTGGCTCGGCGTTCGGCACGTTCCTCGTGCGGCAGGCGTTCCTTGAGGTGCCGCGTGATTTGGTGGACGCGGGCGTCATGGACGGCTGTTCGTGGTGGCAGTTGCTGTGGCACATTTACCTGCCGCCTTCGGTGCCTACCCTGGTGGCGTTTGCCCTTTCGTCCATCAGTTGGCACTGGAACGAGTTCCTCTGGCCGCTGGTGGTTACGCTGACCGAACGCTCCCGCCCGCTGACCATTGGGCTGGTGCGCTTCACCCAGTTGGGGGAAATCGGCGCACGCTGGCCGTTGCTGGCGGCGGCGACCATCATGGTGATTGCGCCGCTGTTCGTGGTCTTCCTGGTCTTCCAGCGGCAGTTCATCCGCAGTTTCCTGCACTCCGGCCTGAAATAGCGTCCCATGTCCCGGCGCTGGCTGGCGAACGTCATGCTGCTCGTCACGGCGGCGGTGTGGGGCGGCGGTTTTGTCGCGCAGCGGGTGGGCATGCGTTATGCCACCCCGTTTGCCTTCAACGCCGTGCGCTTTGCGTTGGGCGCGGCGGTGCTGGCGGGCATCCTTCGCCTGCGCCCGGTGCGGGAAAGCGGCGATGCCGCGCTCGCGGGCGTGCCCGCACCCTGGCGGGATGGCCTGCTCTTGGGGGGCGTGCTGTTCATTGCCGCGTCGCTGCAGCAAATCGGGGTGGTTTACACCACCGCGGGGAAAGCGGGCTTCATCACCGGCCTGTATGTGGTGCTGGTGCCGCTGACGGGCACCCTCGTGCTGAAAGAACGCCACGGCGCGCACATTTGGGTGGGTGCGGTGCTGGCTGCTGCAGGGCTGTATTTGCTCAGCGTGACCGGCGCGTGGCACATGCAGAAGGGGGATTTGCTGGTGTTGGCAAGCGCCTTTTTCTGGGCAGCACACGTGATTCTGGTAGGGCGGATGACCGCCCGCAACGACAGCCTGACCCTCGCTGCACAGCAGTTTGCGGTGGTGGCGGCGCTGAGCGCGCTGACCGCCTTGCTTTGGGAGCCCGTCACATGGACGGGCTTGCGGGCTGCGCTGCCTGCGATTTTGTACGGCGGGCTGGTGGCCGTGGGGGTGGGTTACACGCTGCAGGTGGTCGCCCAGCAATTTGCGCTGCCTGCCCATGCTGCCATCATCATGAGCCTGGAATCGGTCTTCGCGATGTTGAGCGGCGCGCTGTTCCTGGGAGAAACCGTGGGGCTGCGCGGCCTCGCGGGTGCGGCGCTGATGCTGGCGGGGATGGTGATTTCGCAAACAGAGCCTGAGCGGGAAGGAAAAAGAGGGGGCAAGCAAAATGTGTAGAAAAGGTTGTTCTGTTACGGGTGAGGGCAAAACGACGCTTCTGCGTAACTGCTCGGCTCTGGCAAGGCGAAGCCATAAAACCACAGAAGACACCGAAGCGCCACAGAAAACACAGAAACAAGGCAATTCGTGAAGCGTTACTTGGTCAATTCGTAGAAAACCAAAGCAACACCATGCCGAATTTGACATCCTCTGCGCCTTTTTGTGCCTCGGCATTATCCCTTCTTTGCGTGCTCTGCTTTCTTTGCGCTTAGCGTTACAAAAAATCCGTGTGCATCCGCGCCTGTCCGTGTCATCCGTCGTGGTCCATCTCCCCAAGGCTGAACAGTTACGCTTCTACAACAAACATTTGCCTGCGCCCGAAAAGGGGAAGACCGTTGACATTTGCGCCTTTTGCCCTTACAATCACTTTGTAAGTTCATTGACCTTACAAAGTACCCCGCGAGAAGTGGATGTACACCCAAAAAGCCACCCGTCAGCAGACGAAAGCGCACAATCGTGATTTGGTGCTGAAAACGATTTTTGCCCATGAGACGATCAGCCGGGCGGAAATCGCGCGCCTCACGCACCTGACCCGCACCACGGTATCCAGCATTGTCTCTTCGTTGCTGGAAGAGGGGCTGGTCGCCGAAGTGGGGCGGGGCGAATCCGTAGGGGGCAAGTCTCCGGTTTTGTTGAGTCTGGTGACGGATTCCCGCTATTTTGTCGGGCTGGAACTGGCTCAGGAAAAGTTCGTCGGTGCGGTCATCAATTTGCGCGGTGAAGTCCAGGAAACGGTCGAGGTTCCTGTCGATGACCGCAACGGGGAGAAGGCTTTATCGCTCGTTTACCGGATTTTGGACCGCCTCGTCATCGACCGCTGGTCTCCGATGGTTGGCATTGGTGTGGGCACGCCTGGCCTGGTCAACACCCGGGAGGGGGTTGTCATCAATGCCGTCAATCTGGACTGGCAGGATTTGCCATTGGCGGCATTGCTTGAGGCGCGTTACCGTCTTCCCGTCTCGATTTTGAACGACAGTCAGGCCGCCGCGATCGGCGAGTACATGTATGGGCCGAGCCACATCGCGGAGGAAAATCTGATCGTTGTCAACGTCAAGCACGGCATCGGCGCGGGCATCATCATTGAAGGGAAACTCTTTCAAGGTGACGGCGGCGGTGCGGGGGAAATCGGGCATGTCGTTGTGGAAAAAGACGGTTTGCGCTGCCGCTGTGGCAAGCGAGGCTGCCTCGAAACGGTGGCCAGCGCACGGGCTGTCATTCAGCGGGCAACGGCCCTGTTGCCCGAGTACCCGGATTCCCCTCTGGCGCGCAAGGGGGCGGCGCTTTCCCTGGACGATATTGAAAAGGCCTTTTTCGCGATGGACGCCCTTGCCGAGAGGGTGGTCTTCGAAGCCGCCGACTACCTGGGCACCTCGCTTGCCAATTTAGTCAGCATCCTCAACATTCAGAAAATTGTGCTTACTGGCGAGATGCCCCGTTTTGGGAAGGCATGGCTGCAGGCTGTTCGTCAGGCCATGCGTCAGGCCACGCTGGCACAGATTGCGCGCAAAACGGAACTCACCATCGGCGAAGTAGGTTTCCACAGTTGCCTGCTGGGGGCTGCCGCTTCCTTGCTGATGGATGGATACTCGCTCCTTTTCCAGTTCTCTTGAGAGGATCATGCGATGCGACTTTCCCTTTTTCCGCCCAGGATTCAACCGCCTCTCGACCCGAACTACCGCCCCGCGGTGTTGGCGAACCGTGCCTTTCAAACCGAGTGCAAGGACGTTGGCGTGCCGCTGGTGATCGGGTTGGAACGCAGCAAGGGCGAATTTACCCGTTTTGAGACGCTGGCCTTCCCCGAAAGTCATCCCAAAGCCGTTCAGAACATCGATTATGTCGAGCGGCTGGTCAAGTTTCTGCTTTGGCAACGGGGCGGTTTCCGGCTCTACATTGGCGGGCCGGAAGCCATCGGCAAGGCCGTCCGGGAAATCTATGCCGCGGACGGCGCCCGCCGGTTCGACCATGCTTTCCTGGGCCGAAAGGTTTACGAGCGGGATTTCGAAGTGGTGGTTTGTGCTGCCGATGAAGTTCCCGCTGCCAGCGAAAAAGGGGAAAAACTGGGCGGCTATCTGCAGGGGTGCCGCATCGGCTTCGACCTGGGGGCTTCCGACCGGAAGGCCAGCGCCGTGGTGGACGGCAAGGTAGTTTACAGCGAAGAAGTGGTTTGGGAGCCTCGCAAGCACAGCGACCCGGCTTACCACATCCGGGAGATCAAGGCGGCAATCGCAGCCGCGGCAGGCAAAATGCCCCGTGTGGATGCCATCGGCGGCAGTTCGGCGGGCATTTACATTGACAACCGCCCGATGGTTGCCTCGCTTTTCCGGGCGGTGCCGGAAGAGCGCTTCGGCGAAATCAAAGATCTCTTCCTGAACATTCAGGAGGAAATGGGCGTGCCGTTGAAAATCATCAACGACGGCGATGTGACTGCCCTGGCGGGGGCGATGTCGCTGGAAGACGCCGGCATCCTGGGCATTGCCATGGGGTCGAGCGAAGCCGCCGGTTATGTCAACCCCGAGGGGCGGATTATGGGCTGGCTGAACGAACTGGCGTTTGCGCCCGTGGATTACAGCCCCAACGCGCCAGTGGAAGAATGGTCGGGAGACAGGGGGTGCGGGGCATTGTATTTCTCGCAGCAGGCCGTCTTTCGTCTGGCGCCCGCCGCCGGGATTGCCATTCCCACGGAGATTACCGACGCCGCCAAACTGGCCTTCGTTCAGCAAAAACTGGAAAAAGGCCACGAAGGCGCGCGCAAAATCTGGCAGAGCATCGGCGTCTATCTGGGATACACGCTGGCCCACTATGCCGATTTTTACGATTTGAAGCACGTGCTGATTTTGGGGCGCTGCACCTCAGGGCGCGGCGGAGACCTGATTCTGGAATTTGCGCGACGTGTTTTGGAGGCGGAGTTCCCCGCTTTGGCGGAGCGCATTCAGATTCACCTGCCCGACGAAAAGATTCGCCGTGTCGGGCAATCCATTGCCGCAGCCAGTTTGCCCCCTTTGTAGGAGCCTGCCATGCAGTTTCATCTGGAGTCCGCCGAAATTTTCGTTCCCGACGGGACGCCCCCCGAAGAGGCCCTGGCGCGCACCACGCATTGCTGCTTTGCCGCCCACCAGGACGACATCGAAATCATGGCAGCAGCGCCCATTCTGGCGTGCTTCCAGAACCCCGAAAAGTGGTTCACCGGCGTGGTGGTGACCGACGGGCGCGGTTCCCCGCGAAACGGGCTGTATGCGCAGTATAGCGATGAGGAGATGCGCCTGGTGCGCTTCAAGGAACAGCGGAAGGCGGCGTTTGTCGGAGAGTATGCCGCCCAAATCATGCTGGATTACCCCAGCAAGGTCGTCAAGGATGGCAGCAACACCGCGCCGGTCGAGGATATCCTCGCGGTGCTGAAGGCAACCCGTCCGCAGGTGGTTTACACGCACAACCTGGCCGACAAGCACGACACCCACGTGGCTACGGCGTTGAGGGTCATCGCGGCGCTGCGTCGGCTTCCCCCGGAAGAGCGCCCTCGCAAACTGTACGGCTGCGAGGTGTGGCGCGACCTGGACTGGATGGTGGACAGCGACAAGACAGCCTTTGATCTTTCGGCGCAGGAAAACCTGCAGGCGGCACTGCTGGGGGTGTTCGATTCGCAAATCAGCGGCGGGAAGCGGTATGACCTGGCTTCGCTGGCGCGCCGCCGGGCGAACGCCACCTATTTCGAGTCGCACGGCGTGGATGTCCAAACCGGCCTGTCTTTTGCTGTTGACATGACCCCGCTGCTTACCGATACGGCGTTATCTCCGGCGCTTTTCATGGATGGTTTTATTCGGCGTTTTGCAGACGATGTTCGTCAGCGTATTCACAGGCTGAGCAGCCATTCGTGAAATGGCACCTTTTTCATCACAAAGGAGGTAGATGGAAAAAACAGATTGAACCTTCCCACCCTTCACTTTTTTCAAACCCTAACAAAAAGGAGAAAGCAATGCGTACAAAACCGTTTGTCGCCATCATGTTGGTGGTACTCATCCTGAGTGCCTGTTCGCCCGCCGCGAACACGCCTGCGCCGCAGGCTCCGGCCGCGACGGAAGCCCCGGCCGCCACAGAGGCTCCCGCTGCCACAGAGGCTCCTGCTGCTACAGAAGCCCCGGCCGCGACGGAAGCCCCCGCTGAAGAGCAGGTGACCCTCACCCTGGGGTCGTGGCGCGTGGACGATGTTGATGCCTGGAATTCGATTCTCGCTGCTTTTAGCGAAGAACATCCGAACATCACCATCAAGTTTGACCCCACCAACCCGCCCGACTATAACGCCACCCTGCGCACGCAACTCGAAACGGGCACCGCACCCGACCTGTTCTTCGTCCGCTCGTTTGCCACTGGTCGGGAACTCTTCAAAGAGGGATATGTGGCTTCCCTCAAAGACCTGCCCGGCTTGACCGAGAACATCCCCGCCGGCGCAATCGCCCCGTGGGCAACCGAAGACGGCGAGCCCTTCGCCGTGCCGATTGCCGCGGTTTCCCATGGCATTTACTACAATGAAGACCTCTTCAAGGCCAATGGCATTGAGGTGCCCAAGACCTGGGAAGACCTGATGGCCGCTGCCAAGAAACTCAAAGAGGCTGGTGTCATTCCCTTTGCCAACGGCACGAAGGATGCTTGGGACATCAACGAAGTTGTGATGATGGCACTCATCCCCAACAACATCGGCGGGCGCGAAGGTCGCATGGCTTACCTCAACGGCGAGCGCTGCTTCAACGACGCCGATATGGTT
>JALVOR010000056.1 GCA_027026295.1 Anaerolineales bacterium
TTGCCCCAACAGCGTGGCCTGCCGCACTGCCTCTGCGCCCGGGGAAACCATCACCTTTGCGATTTCTGCCGCCCATCGCAGGTTCGCCAGCGCCCACGAGCGCACCGGCCGGCGGGGATTGAGGAACCCGACGAGGCGGGCATAGGCGGGATTGGCGTCGGCGGCCTCGGCAAAGGCCTCCGGCGAGGGGAGAAAGTTGCGGTTCAAATCCACATTGTGGGCGTTGGTGCGGCGGTAATGCGCCATACCCCACGGGTTGAGGGCGTGAATGAGCAGCAAGCCGGTGGTGTTGGGGTTGAGACGCGGCAAGAACGCTTCCACGAAGAGATGTTCCATCGCCGCGCCCACATAGCCCTCGACGCCGTGCAAACCGGCCACGAAAATCAGCCGATGTTGGCGCGTGGCGCGGGTATCGGCCCAAATCCAGTCCAAAGTGAGGTCGGCATGGCCTTCCAGAGGGCGGGATTCCAGCCGGGCTTCAGGCCACAACGCCTGCACCTTGCGGAAATCGTCGCGAAAGCGCTGCAGCGAGGCTTCATAGGTGTCGAGAAACAGCGATTGGATGTTCATGGTCATTTCACCTCAGAACGGCCCGTAGCCGATCATCACACCAACGGCAAGGAAAGCCAGCGTCGCCAGCACGATCCAGAACCACAGTTTGAGCGTCCAGCGCAGCCATTTGAGGTAAGTGACCGAGGTCAGCCCCAGGACGATCAGCAGCACCGGATTAGTGGGGTAAATCAGGTTGGAAAAACCGTCGCCGAAGCAATAGGCGGTCACGGCGACCTGCCGGGTGATGCCCACGAGGTCGGCCAGAGGCACCACAATGGGCATCATCAGGAAAGCCTTTGCCGAGCCGGAGGCAACGAACACTTCCAGCACCAGGGTAATGCCGTAAATGGCCCAGGCGGCCAGAATGGGGCTGATTTCCGTGAAGGGGTGCGCAGCGTAGTGCAGAATTGTGTCCATCACGCCGCCGCTGGCCACGATGTATTTGATGCTCGCAGCCATCAAAATCAGGATGATGCCGGGGGCAATGCCGGTAATGCCTTCCCACAGGGCGCGCCAGACGGCTTTTTTGTCTTCCTGGGCGAGCAAACCGGCGCCCACGCCGCCAAGCAGGAACCACAACCCCACCAGCGGCAGGGTGTAGTCGCGCACCACTTCCACAAAGGGACCACCCACCAGGGTGAGCACAATCAGCAGGGCGAAAAAGCCAAACCACACGGTCGCCTTCCCCAGGCCGGGGGTGGAAGTGGAGAAATCCACGCCTGAAGCCTCAAAATGTGCCCGCACTGCCTTGTCGGCTTCGTATACCAGCGAGGCTTTGGGGTTGCGCTCGATTTTGCGGGCATAGGAAACCAGGAACACGGCGAGGATGACATAGAGGGCGACGAAGATGATGAAGCGGAAAGCCGCGCCCGAAAACAGGGGAAGTTGGGCGATTTCCTGGGCTACGCCGATGGTGAAAGGATTGGTGATCGCCGCCGAGAAGCCGACATTGGTAGCCAGGATGCTCATCCCCAGCCCCACCAGCGAATCCCAGCCAAGGTAAAACGAAAGCGCCAGCATGATAGGCACCAGCGGGATGACTTCCTCGAACACGCCGAGAAACGCCCCCAACGCCATGAAGAAAAAGGTCACGGTGAGGAGCAAAACATATTTGCGCCCGCCCGACCATTGCACGATCTTGGCGATGCCCGCCTTGAGGATGCCGCTGGCATCCAGCACGGCGAACGCACCGCCGACCATGAGGATGAACAGGATGATGACAATGAGGATGAGGCTGTCGGGGCCCCAGAGGACTTCGATGGGAGCGGTGAACCAGCGCCACGCCGGATAATCCGGGTGCTCGGTAAAATGAAAGGAGCCTGGCACGATGACTTGCCTGCCTTCCATCACCGTGCGCTGATATTGGCCAGCGGGCAACGCGCGGGTGAGCAGCCCGGCCAACACCATCAATACGAACAGAATGACGACGGACTGCACGAAAGCCTTAGCACTGATTTGTGCGCCTGCTTTTTCTTGTGCCATGCGTTTCCTCCACAAAGTGAGTGGGTCGAGCGGCTTCTCAGGACAATGCCCCTTCTCCCACAGCCTGCCCGGCCTAGCCATGATGAGAAAAGGCGCCAACGCCTTCTATTGTACCCACGCGAGAGTATTTTGCAAACCGGTTTTCCTCCCCCCACCCACCCAACCACGCCGCAGGGTATAATTTC
>JALVOR010000057.1 GCA_027026295.1 Anaerolineales bacterium
GCGCAAGCACAAACGCCAAACCAAGCCATCGGGAACGCATAGGGTGATTATACCCCGTTTCGCTCAGTTGACACCCCCGTCAAAATAAGCGATAATACATTCGCCGACCGAACCCGCGGGCCGGTACGGCGGCGGCACTTTCCAAAAGTGTAACTGTTCAGCCTCAGGAAAACAGTTCGCGGATGAACACGGATAGGCGCGGATTTTTTGTAACGCTAAGGCGCAAAGGGCGTTGTCGATTTAGCACGGTGTTACTGCGGGTTCTGCGAACTAACGAAGCAACGCTTCACGAGTTACCCTCATTTCCGTGTTTTCTGTGCCTTCTCCGCGTCTTCTGTGATTTTCTACCCGCGCCATCGGCACAACCTGCGGTTTTCCCCCAGGCTGAACAAATACCCAAAATCTTTCTCTGGCCCCTACCCAAAAGGAGGGAACCGTGTCTACCACTTCCCCTACTTCTTCTCAAAAAACTACAAGCCGCAAGAAAGTCACCGTGCGTACCCTGCGCGCCAGGAAACGTCGCGGGGAGCCCATTACCATGCTGACCGCTTACGACTACCCCTCGGCGCTGGCCGTAGACAACGCCGGCACCGACATCATCCTCGTAGGTGATTCCCTCGGCATGGTAGTGCTCGGCTACGAAACCACCCTCCCCGTGACGATGGACGACATGCTGCACCACTGTAAGGCCGTGGCGCGAGGGGCGAAATACGCCCTGCTGGTGGGCGACATGCCCTTCATGTCCTACCAGGTTTCGGTGGAAGAAGCCGTGCGCAACGCCGGGCGCTTCCTGCAGGAAGCCCACATGGATGCCGTCAAACTGGAAGGCGGACGCGAGCGGGTGGAAACCATCCGCGCCATCGTGCGCGCGGGCATCCCCGTAATGGGACACATCGGCCTGACGCCCCAGAGCGTGCACCAGTTGGGCGGCTTCCGGGCGCAGGGCAAAACCGCGGCGGCGGCGAAGCGCCTAGTGGAAGACGCCCTCATCCTGCAGGATACCGGGGTATTTTCCCTCGTGCTGGAATCCGTGCCCGGTCGCCTCGCGGCGCTGATTTCCGAGAAACTGGAAATTCCCACCATCGGCATTGGCGCGGGCGCGGGCTGCGATGGGCAGGTGCTGGTCTTCCACGACCTACTGGGGCTGTTCGACCGCTTCACGCCGCGCTTTGTGAAGCAATATACTCACCTGCATGCCACCATTGCCGAAGCCCTCGCGGCTTACAACGACGACGTCCGCAACCGCCGCTTCCCCGCCGCGGAGCACACCGTGGAAATGAAGGATGAGGAATGGGAAGCGTTGCGGGAGATGCTGCAGGATGCATGAGGCAAGATGTAGGATGCCACTTGCAACTTTTCCCCTCGCCTTATGTCCACGAAATCCTCCCCCTCCCCTCTTCTCATCCTCGGCACCGGCGCGTTAGCCACGCTGTTTGCGGCGCGGTTGCGCGCTGCCGGTTATCCGGTAACGATGTTGGGCACGTGGCCCGAAGCCTTAGCGGCGCTGAAAGCCCGCGGGGCGCGCATCCAGTGGCCTGACGGGCGGGAAGAAGCCCATCCCGTCGCGGTGGCGGCTTCCCCCACAGAGGCTGCGCCCACCCGCTATGCCATCGTGCTCGTCAAGGCGTGGCAAACGCCTCGCGTGGCCCGCTGGCTGCAGCAAGCCCTGACGGCAGACGGCCTGGCGCTGACCCTGCAAAACGGCCTGGGCAACGACGACGTGCTGGCCAAGGCATTAGGACGTGAGCGGGTGGCCGCGGGCGTTACCATTGTGGGTGCCACCGTGACCGCGCCGGGCGTGGTGCGGCCCAGCGGCAACCCCATCGTGTCGTTGGGCGACCACCCCCGCCTGCCCCCGCTGCAACGCGCGCTGGAAGCAGCAGGCTTCGAGGTAGAAGCCCGCGCCGATGTGCGCGGCGTGATTTGGGGCAAACTCGCCATCAACGCCGGCCTCAATCCGCTGACCGCGCTGCTGGGCGTGCCCAATGGCGGCCTGCTGGAAGACCCCGCCGCACGCATGTTCATGCGTCGCGCCGCCGAAGAAGTCGCCGCGGTCGCCGCCGCCCAGGGCATTGCCCTGCCCTATGACGATGCTGCCGCTGCCGTGGAAGACGTCGCCCGCCGCACCGCTCCCAATTTTTCTTCCATGCTGCAGGACTTGCGCCGCGGCGCGCCCACCGAAATCGACGCCATCTGCGGCGCGGCGCAAGTCCTGCAG